>JBBQQP010000011.1:0-24430 GCA_038215675.1 Chitinophagales bacterium
ATAGTCTCCAGTGTAAACATTACATCCACTTTTGGTATACCGGTTTTGTCGGAAATTTCAGTAATTAAATCTGCTTTTCTCATTGGTAAATATTTTTAATTTTTATCCTAATGGAAAAGTAATAAATAAAATTGAAAATTACAATATTATGTACTGATAATCAGGTAGTAAGATTCTCTGTTGCCAATATGTCTGTTTTATGGCTTTAGATCTCAAGAACAAAATGTCGCAGCTGTAGTAAAACAAAAACTTTACTAATACTTATTTTACTGACATTTGATCACTGATGAAAGTTGTTGACTCAAAAAAAAGCTTTGTTGCTAAGTTATTAAAGTGGAATAAAAATGAAAATTTCCGTGAAATGCCCTGGAAAGGTGAAAAGAATCCCTATAAAATCTGGCTGAGTGAAATTATCCTGCAGCAAACAAGGGTTGATCAGGGATTGGCCTATTACAACCAATTTGTAAAAACATTTCCCTCTGTTGGGGATCTTGCAAGGGCTCCAGAAAACAAGGTTTTTAAACTTTGGGAAGGTTTAGGTTATTATACCCGGTGCAAAAATTTAATTGCTTCAGCCAGGTATATACATGAAGATCTCGACGATCAATTCCCCAATCAATATGAAGATATATTAGCCTTGAAAGGAATCGGCCCTTATACCGCTGCTGCTATTGGGTCTTTCGCTTTTAACCTGCCACATGCTGTTGTTGATGGAAATGTTTTCAGGGTTCTGTCCAGATATTTTGGAATTGAAGTTCCAACAGATAGCACCGACGGTAAAAAATTGTTCACAACGTTGGCCAATGAATTACTTGATAAAAAGCAACCTGGCATTTACAATCAATCGATCATGGATTTTGGCGCTATTATTTGTAAACCTCAATTGCCTTTATGTGCCAGTTGTATTCTGAAGGATAATTGTACTGCTTTTTTAAAAGGAATCGTTCAAAAATTGCCAATAAAAGAGAAGCTAATTACAAAAACAGCAAGATGGTTTTACTATTTGGTAGTTGAAGTGGATGATGAAGTTTATGTTAGAAAGAGGGGAACAAAAGATATTTGGGAAAATTTGTACGAGTTTATTTTGCATGAAACCAAAGAGGCTCTTTTACTGGAAAATATTGAACCACTGCTGAAATTACTGGGGAATGTGGAGTTTGAGCTGTTACAAATTTCACCAGTCTACAAGCAATTGCTAACGCATCAAACTATAAGAGGACAGTTTATTAGGATAAAAATTAAAGAGCGAATATTGGTAAAAGGGTATACAATTGTAAAGAAAAAAGCATTTCAAAAGCTGCCTTTTCCAAAATATATCACCAACTATTTAAAAGATAAAAATGTATCTTTAAATATGTTTTAAGGTAAAAGAATCCAACTGCAAAAAGAATTAATAGTTACAATATGAGAGGCGTAAACCGGGTAATGTTAATTGGAAATCTGGGTAAAGACCCGGATATACAGTTTTTAGAAGGAAATATAGGGGTAGCCAAATTCTCATTAGCCACAACAGAAACTTATAAAGACAGAAGTGGAAAATTGATTTCTCAAACGGAATGGCATACGGTGGTTTTGTGGAGGGGATTGGCGGAGTTAGCACAAAAATATTTGCACAGGGGAAGTCTCGTTTATATTGAAGGACGTTTGAAAACCAGAAGTTGGGAAGATAAAGAGGGTAACAAAAAATTTGCAACAGAGATAGTGGGGGATAACTTGATAATGCTCGACAAACGTAGTGATGGAACTATTGGCGGTTTGCCCGGAGAGGGTATGGACGGGCTGGGGGATTTGCCTACAGAGGATGATGGTCCAGAACGATTGCCCTTCTAATGATAATTAATGATAACTGAAGGTAAATATTGAATCCTGAAAACATGTTTTGATAGATAAACAACATTTTTAACAAAAATTGATAGTTTTGGATTACCATTTGGTTATTGATTATGCA
The DNA here is from genome assembly GCA_038215675.1 of Chitinophagales bacterium. GTDB lineage: Bacteria > Bacteroidota > Bacteroidia > Chitinophagales > Chitinophagaceae > Ferruginibacter. The sequence goes on from JBBQQP010000011.1 coordinate 1,949, forward strand.
AGGCATTTGCACTTCACTTTTCTCGCAATAACGGCTGCAGATTCAGCCGTGCTTATTTTTTTGGCAGTAATATTATTTTCTATTTCATTTTTGGTAGCCGGATCAGAAGTTGCTTTTTTCTCACTGACTTATAAAGATATTAACATGCTTAAAACAAAGCAGCAGCCTGCTTTTAAGCGTATTGTTACTTTACTGGAAGAACCTAAAATTTTATTGGGTTCGATGTTAATAGCAAATAGTTTTGTAAACATTGGTATTATCATCATCTCCAATATTTTGATGGATGGAATATTGGAAGCTTTCCAACTGGCAGCCTGGATTAATTTCTTAATAAAGGTATTTTCTGTCACTTTTTTGTTGCTGCTTTTTGGGGAGGTTTTACCAAAGGTTTGGGCGACCCATCACAAGGTTTGGTTTGCTTCAACGGCATCTTTAATAATAGAAATTTTTAACAGTGTCTTTTATCGGTTTAGCAAAAGACTTGTTGGATTGAGCGACGGGATTGAGCGAAAATTCTCACCCCACAATTCTTCTATGCTGGATAATAGTCAACTGGATTATGCTATTGATTTATTACCCGAGAACGAGGCAACCATGGAAGAAAAGCAAATTTTAAAAGGTATCAGGAAATTTAGCGATACCACAGTTAAGCAAATCATGCGTACCAGACTTGATGTAAGCGGTATTGAGCACAGTAGTTCCTTTGAGGATGTTATAAAAAAAGTGGAAGAATTACATTACTCCCGTTTACCTGTTTACCATAATAACCTGGATGAAATGAGGGGGATGCTCCATACAAAGGACTTATTGCCGCATGTGAATGCAAGTAAAGTTGAAAATTATGATTGGCATAGCTTAATGCGACCCACGTATTTTGTGCATGAGCAAAAGCTGATAGAAGATTTGCTTCAGGACTTCAGAAATCGTAGGATACACTTTGCCGTGGTTGTGGATGAGTTTGGGGGTACTTCGGGAATAGTAACGCTTGAAGATATTATGGAGGAAATTATTGGGGATATACAAGATGAATTTGATGATGAGGAAAGCGCCAATAAAAAAATAGATGACTATACTTACATTTTCGAAGGCAAAACAATGATCAATGATGTTTGTAAAATAATTGGATTGCCTGGCGATACCTTCGAAAGAGTACGTGGTGATAGTGATTCCTTGGCTGGACTTGTACTTGAAATTGCTGGCGAGTTTCCACAGATTGAAGAAGAGGTGGTGAGTGGAGACTTCACTTTCATTCCATTGGCGATAAATAAAAATAGAATTGATAATGTAAAAGTGGTAATCCGGCAAAGCATTGCAATCATCTAATTTAACTTAATGCTCCTGTGCCATTTTAATAGATTCTTATCATGTACAAAATAGTTATTTCCAGAAAGCAACGCTCTTTTATGTTTCGTTTTTTCTTCTTTATTTCTCTTTTCCTTGTATCATGCAATTCTCCGTACGTTTCCAAAAAAAGGGGCTATTTCAACATTGAGTTACCACAAAGAAGTTACCAGCTATTTAACCGGGAAGGTTTCCCTTACAGTTTTGAATATCCGGTGTATGCCAACATTGTAAAAGACAGTACTTTTTTTGATACCAATCCGGAAAATCCTTTTTGGGTGAACATCGATTTTCCGCAGTTTCACAGCAGGATATTTTTGAGTTACAAAATCATTGGAGGGAAGGCATTGTATAAAATAAAACAACCCGATGGTACTTACAAAGATTCGTTGGGTACTAATTATTTTGACAAAATGGTAAATGATGCCTTCACTTTGACCAACAAAAACAATGTCGTGTCAAATTCCATAAATGATAGTTTGATTCATACCTCAAATGGTGTAACCGGAGTTTTCTTTAAAGTAGGAGGTAATGCAGCTACTTCAAAGCAATTTTTTTTGACGGATACAGTTAAAAATTTCATTCGTGGTGCATTGTATTTTGACGTAACTCCCAATGCCGATTCGCTAAAACCTGTACAAGATTTTTTGCAGGCAGATATGGATCACATTATAAATACTTTTAAGTGGAAGTACCGATAGCTACGTGGTGTGATGTCTGATTTGGGGATATCTGATTTATTTATCATTAAATGCACTTTCATATTACTATTCCTAACAACAAAGCCCAACGTCTTACTTCCATAAGCTATAGTTATTTAAAAGTGATATGGGGAAGACGGCTACCATCTGAATATTAACTTTAGGGATGATCAATTCTTCAAGCATCAATTAATTTAAACCTGTCTAACCCTTTGTTACTATTTTTGCAGCTTATATGGTAGTGATAGATAATAAATTAGTAAGCAACGAAATTTTCGAAGAACAATTTGTGTGCGACCTTAATAAATGCAAAGGCGGTTGTTGCGTGGATGGAGATGCGGGTGCTCCACTTACAAAGGCTGAACTTGACAATCTAAACGAAGTTTATGAAGCCGTGCTTCCTTACCTGGATGACGAAAATAAAATGGAACTGCAGAAACAGGGACGGTACGTTTACGACAAAGAATTTGGTTGGGTAACACCAACTATTGAGAGTAAAGTTTGTGTATATGGCATTAGGGATAGCAATGGTATAGTAAAATGTGGAATCGAACAGGCATACAATGATGGCAAGGTAAATTGGAAAAAGCCAATTAGTTGTCACTTGTTTCCAATACGTGTTAAACTGAGCAAGAATAAAAAAACAGAATATGTAAATTATCAACCAAGAGAGGATCTTTGCAGCGCCGCATGTGCACTTGGTAAAAAGTTAAAAGTGCCTGTCTATGTTTTTCTAAAGGATGCTCTTGTTAGAAATTACGGAACTGAATTTTACGAAACATTGGATGCTACGGCAAAACATATCGAAAAAGGGAAAATGAGGTGATAGTAAGAGATTGAGAAGTAACAAAGAATGATTTTCTCGCTCAATCAATAACAACAATCAATTACACAAATTATAAAGTGTCTGTCAGGTTTGGATAGACGAACAAACAAAAAATGAAAAGAGTATTAATATTTGCCAATCTCCTTTTGCTGATTTCCATTTCTTCCTGCTCTGTTAACAGAGCTAAAGTTGACAATAGTCTTAAAAAATATTTTGATGAGAATAAAGTAGAAGGATGCTTTACCTTTTTTAATAATGCGGATGGTAAAGTAACCGTTTACAATATGGGGCTTGACACGATGCGGTTTACGCCTGCTTCCACCTTCAAAATTGTAAACTCGCTGGTTGGCTTGGAAATTGGTAGAATTTCCGATGAGAAAATGGTGATTAAATGGGATGGCATAAAGCGCTGGAATGAAGATTGGAACAAGGATCTTTCGATGGAGGAAGCTTTTAAAGTTAGTGCAGTTCCCTACTACCAGGAAGTAGCAAGACGCATTGGAAAAGACACTATGCAACATTGGCTCGACAGTTTGCAGTATGGCAATATGAGAATCGGCTCACATCTTGACAGCTTTTGGCTCGATAATAGCTTAAAAGTTTCGCCCGATGAGCAGCTTGGATTGGTAAAGCGTTTGTATTTTGATCAACTGCCTTTTCAAAAACGTACACAACAAATTGTTCGGGATTTGATGACGCAAGAGGATAATACTTTATACACACTGGCTTACAAAACAGGATCGGGCTTTGACGAAAGCAATAACACAGTAGGCTGGATGGTTGGCTGGATTGAAGAAAACAAGCATCCGTATTTTTTTGTAACGCTCGTAAAGTCTGCTGATAAAAATATTGATATGAAAACAGTTGGGGTGAATATTACAAAGGGAATCTTGAAACAGTTTGGTTTTTTTGAAGGAAAGATGTAACGCTAATCTGATTTATTTTATTTACAACCCCCTTAACACTCAAATACAATAGTAAAGGTTAAGATTGCATAATTGCAATTAGATTCTAAAATCGAGGCATTAGATAAACAGGCATCATTTAATAATTCAATTCAGCATAGGGTTTTATGATCCAGTTTCAATACAACGAATACTTACTTGGTTTACTCGCACTTCCGCTGATGATAGGAATGTATTTTCTCGTGATTCGCTGGAAGAAAAAGACTATCAGAAGAATTGGCGATCCGGCATTGGTAAATCAATTGATACGGGATTATAGTCCTTCAAAATTTCTCCTCAAGTTTATCTTATTTACGTTTGCGTTTATCGCCGGGGTAATTGCGCTTGCCAATCCCCGAATGCCAATGGGCACCAGCAGTGTAATTAGAAGTGGTATAGATGTAATGATTGCATTGGATGTAAGTAAGAGTATGCTGGCACAAGACATAAAGCCAACCCGGTTAGAAAGAGCCAAACAAATCTTATCAAAACTAATTGATAAATTACCCGACGACAGAATTGGTATTGTTGTATTTGCGGGAAGGGCTTACCTGCAAATGCCGCTTACAACAGATCATGCAGCTGCAAAAATGTATTTATCCTCTGCTACTCCAGATGTAGTACCAACCCAGGGGACAGTGATAGGTGATGCATTGAAAATGTGCTTTGCTGCGTTTAATGCAAAAGAAAAAAAGTATAAAACGATTATCTTAATCAGTGATGGGGAAGATCATGATGAAAATTCAGTTACATTGGCAAAGGCACTGGCCGATGAAGGAGTAATGATCAATACCATTGGGATTGGTTCGGCAGAGGGAGCAATGATTGTAGATGCAGAAACAAATGAAATAAAACGGGATGCAACAGGAAATCCTGTGATAACAAAATTAAACGAAACTGAATTAAAAAGTATATCAGAGAACAGTAACGGTATTTATCAGCTATTCACAAATTCTGACGAAGTAGTATCACAACTTGTAAAGCAACTGAAGGGCATGGGGCAAAAAACAATAAAAGAAAATTCACTTGTAAATTACCAGAGCTTTTTCCCGTGGCTGTTGGCAATTGCTTTATTGATTTTACTCACTGACTTTTTTATTTCAGAAATAAAACCGTTTAAATTAAAGCGGTTGCAAAAAATTAAAAGTAAGATCAACCCAATACCCTTAATATTTTTTTTTACGTTGATCTCAGCTATAACCTTTGCCCAAAATGATAATCAATTGATAAAAAAGGGGAACGAGGCTTACAATAAAAAGCAATATGATATTGCCCTTGATAATTATAAAAAAGCAAGTGAAAAAAATCCAGGCAATCAAAAGGCTTCGTTTAATTTAGGTAATGCACTTTACAAAAGTGAAAAGCCTGAAGATGCATTGATAGCATATGATGCAGCAATACAAAATAGTAAGCTGCCGGTAGAAAAATCAAATTCCTTTTATAATAAAGGGGTAGTGCTGCAGAATAGTAAAAAACTACCTGAATGTATTGATGCATATAAAGATGCCTTGCGGCTTAATCCAACGGACGAGGATGCACGGTTGAACTTACAGAAAGCCTTAAAGCAGCAGCAGAAACAAAAGGAAAAAGAAAATAAAGACGAAAAGAAGCCAAAAGACAATCCTTCAAAAAAAGACCAGCAAAAACAGCAGGAAAACAAAGAAAATAATTTGCCTAAACCAAAGCCTTCGAAAATGACTAAGAAGGAAGCGGAAGAAAAATTAAAGGCTTTATTGCAGCAGGAAAAAAAGTTACAGGATAAACTAAGAAAGGTAAATGCCGCCTCTCCTGAAAAGCCCGAAAAAGATTGGTAAATTTTAGCATCTTTGCATGATAAAATGACACGATGAAAAATTTCAAATTTTTGCTTGCATTTATTTCAGCGGCTGTTTTATCTTCCTGCCTTGATACGGAAGAAAAAATTGTTTTAAATAATGACAATTCAGGCATTTACTCTATGACGTTGGATATGGGTAGACTCTTAGGCATGGCGGCTTCTATGGGAGGGGATAAGCCCGATCAGGAAAAAGTTAAAGAAAAAAAGGATACCGTCGTTTATCTGAAAGATATGGTCAATTCCGCAGACAATTTAACTCCCGAAGAAAAAGCTACTTTTCAAAATGCAGTGATCAGCATAAAAATGGATGAAGCACAAAATGAAATGAAGATTGTGATGAGTTCCCCTTTTAACAATACAGCTGGTTTAATGAAAATAAAGAAAAATTTCGCCACAGTAGTAAATAAGGTAAAAGCTTTTGAAAAGGCCTCAGGTGAACATGCAACGCCTGAAGGAGATGTAGGTGAAATGAAAATGGATGCTGCGTCGGTTAATCCGGTTGAAGACCAGTTTACTTTTATGGTAGCACCAGGATTAATATTCAATAGTATTACCAATATCAAGACTTTTAAAGAAAAGCTGGTATCAGATTCTGCTCTCGGTAAAATGAGTCAGATGACAGCTATGATGGGAGATATAAATTATCGCACCATCATCGTTTTACCAAACGCCGTTAAAAGATACGATGGCCCCAACGGTACCATTACTGATGATAAAAAGACGCTTCATTTTGCAACTACGCTCACAGACATAATGGAACATCCTGAAAAAGTTTCTTACAAGGTTGAATATTAACGGAAAAGATGCATATCCGATAATTCTCAGCTTTAATGATCGTCCTTTAGTAAGCAGGCTCCCTTTAAAATACATTTTGCCATAATTTGAAATGTAGCCAACCATATCCGTCACTTTTTGTTTTTAAAACTTTAGTAATTCAAATTTTATGCAATTGTACTGTGAATCGTTGACGGAATATAAGCGCCTCAAAACAAGAGAAGTAAAAATCGGAAATCTGTTATTAGGAAATAACCATCCGGTAAGGGTTCAAACCATGACCACAACAGACACCATGGATACCATTGCTACTGTAGAGCAAACCATTCGTTGTATTGAAGCAGGAGCTGAGTTGGTTCGAATTACTGCCCCATCCAAAAAAGAAGCTGAAAACTTACTAAATATAAAAAATGAGTTGAATCGACGTGGATATTTTGTTCCGTTAGTGGCCGACATTCATTTTACACCCAATGCTGCAGAGATAGCTGCTACCATCGTTGAAAAGGTAAGAGTAAATCCAGGAAACTATGTAGACAAGAAAAAATTTGAGCAAATTGATTACACCGATACAGAGTACGCAGAAGAGATTGAACGGATCAGGGAACGGTTTACACCATTGGTGAAAATTTGCAAAGAGTATGGTACAGCTATGCGTATCGGTACCAACCATGGTTCATTAAGTGATCGAATCATGAGCCGATATGGTGACACTGCAATGGGGATGGTAGAAAGTGCGATGGAGTTTCTGCGCATTGCACGCAATGAAGATTATCACAACATTATTTTGAGTATGAAAAGCAGTAACCCACTTGTGATGGTGCAGGCATACAGGTTACTGGTCAATCATATGATGGATGAGTTTGGCGAATGTTATCCACTACATCTTGGCGTAACCGAAGCAGGAGATGGTGAGGAAGGAAGAATAAAGTCTGCGATTGGAATTGGAACTTTGCTGGAAGATGGAATTGGAGATACCATACGGGTAAGCCTAACGGAAGACCCCGAATTAGAAATTCCTGTTTGTAAGGATATAGTGAAACGATATACCGAACAGCGGTTATCAAATTTAAATAACCAGGCAATCCCGTTAATAGAAAAGCTTCCTTATTCTCCTTTTGAATATAAGCGAAGAGAAACGTTTGCTGTAAGTAATATCGGCCATAAGCAGGTGCCCGTGGTAATTGCAGATCTTAGTAAAATAGAAAAGATTACAACCGCCCATTTGCAATCGGTGGGTTATACTTACAATGAAGCAACCGATAAATGGGCCATCAGTGATTTGGCTGCGGATTATATTTTTACCGGTAACCAAATACTTGATTTCGCATTGCCGGGAACTGTAAAAGTAATTGTGTATCCTGCTACCTGGCAATTGGCCAGCGATAAAGCTACTTATTTTCCAATTTTTGAAGATAGCGGTTACGTAGATACTGAATCCATATCAGCTCAGTTAAATTTTGTGATGATTGATTGCTTTAGCGATCCCACAGGCATCAATGATTTTACACATTTGGATCAGCTGGCAAATGACCCCAAAGTGGTGCTTTGCCTGAGTTCAGCCAATCTGCTTGCGATGCACGCTGTAAGAAGAATGATGTTGGAATTAATGAATCGTTCCATAAAAAATCCGGTAGTTTTTATTACTGATAGCAATTGGTCAACAGCTGATGAACATCTCATTCATCATGCTACTGAAACAGGTGCATTGTTTTTAGAAGGAATGGGCGATGGTATCTGTTTGGGGATGTCTTCAAAAGCCTATAAGGATGCAGCCAATATTGCAGTGAGTGGAAGAAATTATAGTTCGAATGCTTCGGTAGAGCAGTTCATTAACAATACCAGTTTTTCAATATTGCAGGCAACACGGACCCGGATATCAAAAACAGAATACATCAGTTGCCCGAGCTGCGGCCGCACATTATTCGACCTTCAGGAAACTACTGCAAAAATCAGGAGTGTAACCAATCATTTAAAGGGCGTTAAAATTGCCATCATGGGCTGTATTGTAAATGGCCCGGGTGAAATGGCCGATGCTGATTTTGGTTATGTGGGAAGCGGTGTTGGGAAAATTACTTTGTATCGGGGTAAGGAAGTGGTAAAAAGAAATATTGAAAGTGCTACTGCAGTAGATGAACTGATCATTTTATTAAAGGAAAGTAATGCCTGGGTGGACGTTAAAGAATAACGGACGCAATCAATTAAAGCTTTTCTTTTTATCATTTAAGTTAATTCAATCAAAAAATTTATGCAAACAGATTTTCTTGTCATCGGCAGCGGGATTGCAGGGTTAACCTATGCTTTAAAAGTAGCAGAAGATTGCCCGGATAAAAAAATCACGATCATTACCAAAACGTATAGCGACGAAACGAACACCAAATATGCGCAAGGGGGGATTGCCGGGGTGATGGATTTTGATAAGGACAGTTTTGACAAACATATTGAAGACACGTTGATTGCAGGTGACGGACTGTGCAATAGTGAAGTGGTTGAAATTGTGGTAAGGGAAGGCGTGGAAAGAATAAAGGAAATCATTGAATGGGGGGCCAATTTTGATAGAGACAAAGAAGGCGACTATGCTTTGGGCCGGGAAGGTGGGCACAGTGAATACCGGATATTGCATCACAAAGATGTAACTGGTAAGGAAATGGAAAGGGCGTTACTTGAAGCAATCAGCCGAAAACCCAACATAAGTTTATTGAGTTATTGCTTTGTGCTTGACATCATTACACAACACCATCTTGGCTTTTTAATTACGAAATCCACTCCGGATATCGAGTGTTATGGTGTGTATGTGTTAAACCTGAATACAAATAAGATTGAGAAAATATTGTCGTCTACAACTTTACTGGCAACCGGTGGTAACGGGCAGGTATATCGCACCACTACCAACCCCGCTATTGCAACAGGTGATGGCGTGGCAATGGTTTATCGTGCAAAGGGAAGAATAGAAAATATGGAATTTTTACAGTTTCATCCAACTGCCTTGTACGAACCGGGAGTGCGTGGCCATAGTTTTTTAATAACAGAAGCCGTTCGGGGCGATGGAGGTATTTTACGCAATAACAATGATGAGGCATTTATGGAGCGGTATGATGAGCGAAAGGACCTTGCGCCAAGAGACATCGTGGCAAGAGCCATTGACAATGAGATGAAGATCAATGGTACGGAACATGTGTACCTTGACTGCCGGCATTTTAGCCAAGAAAAATTTATCGAACACTTCCCCAATATTTACGAAAAGTGCCTCAGCATTGGAATTGATATCACCAAACAGATGATACCGGTAGCACCGGCTGCCCATTATAGTTGTGGTGGAATTAAAACCGATGAATGGGCCAGAACTTCCATCAAAAATTTGTATGCAGCGGGAGAATGTGCGTCTACTGGTTTGCATGGAGCCAATCGCCTGGCAAGTAATTCTTTACTGGAGGCAATGGTGTTTGCGCACAGGTCTTATAAGCATTCGGTACAAAATATGAAGGATTCAAACATTGGAGATGAAGTAGCGTTGAGGTCGAAAAAGAAGCTGGATGCAGCACAGGTTCCTGGCTGGAGAACTGAAGGAACCAATGCTCCAAAGGAAATGATTCTGATTACACAAAGTGTAAAGGAATTGAAATTGCTGATGAGTGACTATGTAGGTATTGTTAGAAACAATGAAAGACTACAAAGGGCAATGAAGCGTCTTGATTTATTGTATGAAGAAACAGAAGCCTTGTACGAAAAAACTGCCGTGTCTCCGCAATTGTGTGAGCTGAGAAATATGATTACAGTAGCGTATTTAATAGTAAAGTGTGCTGAATTTAGGCACGAAAGCAGGGGCTTACATTTTAACACAGACTATCCTTCAAAAAGTACCATTGTTCAAAATATTGCTATTTAGTTGGCTATCAGCATTGTTAATCATTAAGTAAGTTATTTGTAAAAGTATAACAGGTCTACAACAAAAGCAGCGTACTAAATAAATCTGCCCGGCTATACCTTTGCAATATGTATTATCTGGCTTATGGCTTTTTATACCTTGCTTCATTGCTGCCATTTTTTATTTTATACCTGATTAGCGACGTTATATACATACTGTTGTATTATGTTTTAGGGTATAGAAAAGAAGTGGTGGTGGCAAATCTTTTGCTGGCTTTTCCGGAAAAAACACTGGCTGAAAGAGAGCGCATTGCATCTCAATTCTATAAAAATTTTGTAGATACTTTCATAGAGACTATTAAATTGTTGTCTATGACGGAACGTGAATTTGATAAAAGGTGTACGGGTGATATAAGCATGATCAAGGAAGCAGTTGCAAAGGGTAGAAGTATTCAATTGGTGGGGGGACACCAATTTAACTGGGAGTTTGCAAACCTTTTTTACAGCAAACATATTGGCATTCCTTTCATTGGTGTTTTTGCCAATGTAGAGAATAAAGTCTTTAACCGTGTTTACCATAAGTTTCGGTCAAAATACGGAACCATATTAATTCCCAATTCATCTTTTCAGCGAAAAATGATAGAGCTGATGAAGCAACAATATTCCATTATTTTATTAGCCGATCAAAATACAGATCCAAACAAAGCATATTGGTTAAATTTTTTCGGCGTACCCGTTCCTTTTGTAACGGGATTGCATCGCACTGCCGTAAAAAATAAACCCGTTCTGGTCTATTATAATTGTAAAAAGCTGAAAAGGGGGAATTACTATTTTGCAGTAAATGAAATGGTGGAACAGCCCGAAACATATACTCCTGAGGGGTTGGCATTGAAATACAGAGATTTCCTTGAAAAAATCATTCGCAATCAACCCGACAATTATTTATGGAGCCACCGAAGGTGGAAACATGAATATAAAGAAACGAATCGTAAAAACTGGATTGACACAAAGTATTCGTTTTGAGTGTACGCTTTTATTTTTTTTTAAATTAATTCACCTTTTTTATCTCATGTCATTTGTCTTATTGTGTTTTACAACTAAGGCAACTTTAAAAAAAAGTATGAATCAGTGAAAATTAAAATTCTTCAATCAAACCAATCCGAAGAACATCCCACGCATTTTCATCATTCGCCACTCCGCTTTACTTCAGTTAGTTTAATACACTTGGGTCCTTCGCAATCTTGATGGTTTTCTCTTCTTTTATTTTATTCCAGCCACCCACTACATTTCTTAAATTATGAAGGCCATGACTTTTCATCAGAGAGCATGCAATTACACTTCTGTAGCCACCCCCGCAATGAATGTATAAGTTCTGAATATCTTCAAAATCCGCAATCAATGCAACATCAGTCATTTCATTCAAAGGCATATTGATGGCGCCTTTTATGTGGCCATCGGCAAATTCAGTTTCTGTTCTTACATCTACCACCTGCAAATTAGCATCGTGTGGAATATCCATTGCCAGCTCATCCGGTTCTACATCAATGATCATGTCTACTTTTTCACCTGCCTTTTTCCATGCTTCAAAACCTCCTTTGAGATACCCTATTATTTTACTAAATCCAACCCTTGCAAGCCGTACAATGGTTTCTTCTTCTTTTCCTGGTTCGGTAATCAACAACATTGGTTTGGCGAAAGATAAAATGCTGCCGGCCCATTCTGCAAAGCGTCCCTCAAGACCAATAAACACGCTATCTGGAACAAAACCTTGGGTGAAAATATCTGCATGTCTCGTATCCAATACTGTAATATCATCTTTTATTTTGTTTTTAAATGTTGCAACAGTTAAAGGGATCAACGCTTTTGACTTTACCAGGTCGAGGCTATCGTATCCTTCCTGGTTAATTTTTGTATTCACCGGAAAATAATTGGGAGCATCAGCTAAATCTCTTGTAACAGCTTTTATAAATGCCTCTTTCGTTTGTGGTTGTAAGGCGTAATTATTTTGCTTTTCTTCACCGATGGTACTTACCGTATTCGGCCCCAGGTTTTTACCACAGCTGCTGCCTGCTCCATGCGCAGGGTATAACAGGATATCATCTTCTAATGGTAAAATTTTCTGCTGGATGGTTTCATACATAATCCCAGCTAGTTCTTCTGTATTCATATGCCCGCTGCTTAAATCTGGCCTGCCTACATCACCTACAAATAAGGTATCACCACTAAAAAGGGCATAGCTTTTATTGTTTTCATCTTTTAATAAGTAGCAACTGCTTTCGATGGTATGGCCGGGGGTATGCAGTACTTCAATCGTAGTTTTTCCTAACTTAAACTCCTCTCCATCTTTTGCAATGTGAACTGGGAAACTGGTTGTTGTTTCAGGGCCAAAAATGATGGGAGCACCAGTAGCACTGCTCAGGTCAAGGTGGCCACTTACAAAATCTGCATGAAAATGTGTTTCAAAAATATATTTTATGGTAGTCGCTCGTTCTTTGGCAATTGTGATGTAAACTTCAATGTCTCTTAACGGATCCACTACCGCAGCTTCACCGTCACTCTCAATGTAATAGGTCGCTTCACTCAGACAATTGGTATATAATTGTTGTATGTACATGATTGTTATTTTTACTGGCTGCAAATGTAAAAAACAAAAAGCGGATGTTATTACAACATCCGCTTTAATGCTTTTAAAAATTTAGATTTTAAGCAACAAGTTCATTTACAAAATCACTAATTTCATCAATTCGTTTATGATTGATGATATAGAAAATAAACTTACCGTCACGTTGAGTTGTTACAATTCCCGCTTTCCTTAAAATTGCAAGATGCTGAGAAGCAACCGATTGCTCCAGTTTTAGTCTTACATAAATTTCTGTTACAGTAATTTTCTTTTCTTCTTCAATCAACTTAATCAATTGCTGGCGCAACTTGTGGTTAAGTGCCCTTAAAATTAAGGCTGCTTTTTTTACGCTGTAGTAATCGATTTTAATTGTGCCCATTTTTGAAGAGTGTTGCATACTAACGTCCTGCCTCTTAGTGGCTGTGTCATTTGTCATAGATATTTAATTTTATTTGTGCCACACAAAGATACAAATCAATTTATATACATTATAATTCAATTATAAAATTTAAAAATAAAGAGCTCTTAAAGGAAAGCAATAATTTAAGAACTAACCTTGAAAAAACTCCTTCAGATAAAGCGGCTCAAAGTAAGCAAGGTTAGCAAAATTATTTAGTTTAAATTTATTATGTGCTAATTTGCTCATTGACAGTACATTGTTAAAGGGGCCCGCAAATAAAGCATTTTCATAACGGCAAATGGTTTCCCATTTTTTTGCTCCGTTTCCAAAAAAGAGGATACGACTTTTTAACAACCTGTTAGCAAAGCTATCTTCATTTAATACCATAGCACTGGGTGAAATCTCAGTTTGGAGGTTTTGATCATATAATGCGGTAAAAATTTCCATCCGTCTTGCATCTATCATTGGACAAAAAAGAATTGAGCTGTTAGAAGTTGTAATGCGAGTTTCCAATATAGCTGCGAATGCTAATATCTCTAGTGTTCCGATGGCAATTAATGGTTTATCAAGGGCATAGCATAAACCTTTTGCACTGGCCATCCCAACCCTTAAGCCGGTGTAGGAGCCGGGACCTGCTGATATTCCGACTGCATCTATTTCCTTTATTTTAATTGAAGCATTTGTAAGCAGCGTTTGAATAGCTGGCTGTAAAAATCCTCCATGATCCTTTTGTTCTGTATTGGAGATAGTAGCAATGAGTTCACCATCTTTTGCTATACTCACATAAGCGATATCTATTGCTGTGTCTATACTTAAAATTAAACTCATTCTCTTATAGCTGTTTTTAATAATAGGGCGGGTAAATATCTTTTATCCTGAATGCTCATTTTTTGTAAAAGAGTATATATTTTTTCTACACCAATTAATCCTGCCCATTCAAAAGGACCATACGGATAATTAGTACCTAACTTCATGGCAATATCGATGGATTCAACTGTGCTGATATTATCCTCTAAAGCAAAATAGGCTTCATTTACAATCATAGCGATTACTCTTGCTGATACAAATCCTGGCTCATCAGGCACCTCAATCGACTTTTTTCCAAAAGCCTTCAGTACATCCTGAACAGGTTTATTAATGTTGCCTGCAACTTCCCAGGTACTGCGGGCTAAAAAGCCATTCCATCCATTGATGCGAACCACATTGGGCGGAGCACCCATTTGTTTCAAGGTAGTACAAACAGCATTGATAAAAACAGGTCTGGATGTAAACGAAAAATCCGTCTTCAATTCTTCCTGTAATAACAGGCAGCCATCCGTCTCTGGCGGAATATTTTCGATGCTTGTTATTCTGTGATAATTGACCTGATCGCCCCCTGTATTCACTTCTTTCCACTGGCGGTCATTTGCCATAACGGCAATGTTCATTTGATTATTTTTTACAAAAATAGGTGGTTGATAAAAGATATATTTGCATTTCCTAAAAGAAAAGATTTTATAATGAGTAAGCTGATTATCAATACCGTCAATGCCCCTGCACCTATTGGACCCTATAACCAGGCTGTAAAAACAGGCAATTTATTATTTATATCCGGACAAGTGGCGCTAAAGCCGGGCACCAACGACTTTGCCAACGCCGATATAATAGAAGAAACCCATCAGGTAATGCAAAACCTTAAATCGATTTTAGCAGAAGCTGGTATGGATTTTAGCAATGTGGTTAAAACAACAATATTTTTAAGTGATATGAATTTGTTTGGAGACGTGAACGTGATTTATGCAAAATATTTTGAAGGTGATTTTCCTGCCAGGGAAACAATTGCCGTTAAAGGGCTGCCTAAAAATGCCAATGTGGAAATCAGCGTTATTGCAGCAGGGTAACAACCTTTTTCCGCTCAAAGTATTCCTTTAAAAAATTATAAAGTGATCAAGCAGTAGAGTTAGTTTCCTGACGAATATTTTTATGATTTCGGTTCTTTCTTTTTGCAAAACATCTGTTTTTGTATGCTTGCTGTTTTACTCGTTTTTGCTCACCTTACAATTATTAAAATACTTTTCGATACTACAATTGAGCCTTCTGTGAATTTGATTGATTCACTTCAAAAGAGCCTTGTTTTACTTTTTTAAAAGGGAGCAACTTAAAAGTAAATTTAGATTGGAAGTCACAAGTAGTTTTTTATTTATTTTTATTTCACCTGATTTTTTAAATATGAGCCATTTTTCACCCAAGGTAATTATCACAGCAAAGGCGCATGATATATTGATCACCACTTTGCTCGAAAAGGGCTACGAGGTGCTATATCAGCCGGATATTAGTTACGAAGCGTTAAGCGATCTAATACATGATGCACATGGCGTAATTGTAACAACCCGGTTAAAAATTGATCAAGCTTTGATAGACCGGGCCGGAAAATTAAAATGGATTGGACGTTTGGGAAGTGGTATGGAATTGATTGACGTTACGTATGCCAAAAGCAAAGGGATACAGTGTGAAAGCAGTCCCGAAGGAAACCGGAATGCAGTTGGCGAGCATACACTTGGATTGGTGCTGAACCTGCTAAATAAAATCACTTTGAGTTTTGATGAAATTAAACAAGGTAAATGGAATAGGGATAGTAACCGTGGCACAGAACTGAGTGAAAAGACAGTGGGTATTATTGGGTTTGGAAATACCGGCAGTTCTTTCGCCAAACTATTGGCAGCCTTTGATGTAACCGTTTTAGCATATGATAAATACAAATTTGATTTTGCAAAAGGGTATATAAAGGAAGCCAGCTTTGAACAGGTTTGTCGCTATGCGGATGTAATTAGCTTTCATTTGCCGCTTACGGCTGAAACCAAGTACATGGCGAATCAGGCATTTTTTCGGTCCTTATTAAGAAAGCCGGTTTTCATAAACGCCTGCCGGGGTGGAGTAACAGATACCGCAGCTCTTATTGAAGCATTACAGCAAGGTAAAATTGCAGCGGCCGGATTGGATGTGCTGGAAAATGAAAACCTCACAAAATTGACAAGTTTCCAGCAAGAGCAACTCAATTACTTAACTGCTCAGCCCAATGTTATTCTTACACCTCATATTGCCGGCTATAGCCATGAGGCATTTTATAAAATGAGTACCGTAATTCTGGATAAGTTGGGTATTTGATTTTTTGTTTATATTTGCAACATCTACAACGCCTTAGGCATATTCCTAAGGCGTTGTATTTTTTTTCTCCTTACTATAAAAAGAAATGTTATGAGTGAAACGAATTATGTAAAAAAAGAAACATTTGAGCAAATGAGGGCGGAGCTATATCAAATGAAGAGCGTAGAACGGCCAGCCGCAAGCAGGGCGATTGCGGAAGCACGTGAAAAAGGTGACCTAAAAGAAAATGCTGAATACGATGCCGCTAAAGAAGCGCAGGGGATGCTGGAAGCAAAAATCAAATATCTGGAAGGCGTAATTGCAACCGCACGTATTTTAGATGAAACCAATATTGACATCTCTAAAGTATCTATCCTGACAAGGGTTACAGTTACCAACCTTGGCACTAAAAAGAAGTCTACTTACCAGATAGTATCTGAAAAAGAAGCCGACCTTAAGCTGAGTAAAATTTCTGTAACATCTCCAATTGGAAAGGGATTGTTAGGTAAAGTGATTGGTGATGTAACCGAAGTTCAGGTTCCTGCCGGTGTGTTAAAATTTAAAGTAGAAAACATCAGTCTATAAATTATAAACTCCAAATATTCAGCCCATTCCCAAAAGAATGGGTTTTTTGTTTCGTAATTTTAAAGCAAATTTTCACCATGACGATCTTTTCCAAAATAATTGCCGGACAGATTCCTTCTTATAAAATTTCAGAAAATGAACACTTCTATGCCTTTCTTGATATTTTTCCGATGGCCAAGGGGCATGTGTTGGTAGTACCTAAAATCGAAACAGATAAATTTTTTGATCTGCCTGATAATTATTTAGCCGGGCTGTTGGTTTTTGCAAAACCCATTGCGCATGCAATTGAGCAATCTTTTGATTGCAACCGCTGTGGCGTTAGTGTAATCGGATTGGAGGTACCTCATGCACATCTTCATTTAGTGCCCATTAACTCCGCAGAGGAAGTAAATTTTACCAATCCAAAACTGAAATTGACTGCAGAAGAGTTTGAGGCCATTCAGGAAAAGATTGTAAAAAAACTTCAATAAAAAAAATATTCTGGTCATTTTATACAATAGCAACAGTGACCTGGCAAAATGTTGTTGGCATTACTTCTTTAAGCGCTCCGGGTTCTTTTTTAAAAAATCATCCCAGCCATTTACTTTAGCACCTGCAGAAGCCATCACCGAGTTTTCTTGAAAATAATGACAGACCGCTACTGCCAGTGCATCAGAAGCATCAAAGTATTTTGGATCGTCTTTGAAGTTTAGCAGGCGCTGCAACATTTTCAAAACCTGCTCCTTGCTCGCATTACCATTACCGGTAACAGATTGCTTTACTTTTTTTGGGGAATACTCTGTTACATCCAATCCATGCCGCATGGCAGCCGCAATGGCCACTCCCTGTGCCCGGCCAAGCTTTAGCATACTCTGTACATTTTTACCAAAAAAAGGCGCTTCAATGGCGAATACATCTGGTTTGTATTTAATGATGAGTCCGCTTACGGTGTTGTAAATAAGTTGTAGTTTTTTGTAAGGATCGTCCACTTTTCCTGGTTTTAAAACATCCATCTCAAGCAAAGAAATACTGCTGCCATGAACAGTTACCAGACCATATCCCATAACAACGGTACCGGGATCAATCCCTAAAATTATTTTTGATTTCTTTTGCAAAGCGAGTATTTATCGTGTGTATTCCTGCAATTGAAACGGCATCATTACTCGTGTATCAATACAGGTTAACTTTGCTTAGCTTCGGTTGCCATCACTTTAATTAAAATGATGGTGACAAAAGTAGCGAAACATCATCTACCCCATGCTGCTTTTAAAGTAAGGGTGAATTAAACTTCTGGTTTGAGTAAACAACTAAAAATATTCATTAACTATTTTTTTGGACCCGTGTTATTCCTGGTATTGACCTGGAGTTTATACCGGCAGATTGTAAATCAGCCAGATCTCTCGCTAAGATGGGAGCAGATCATTATTGGCTGGAACGACTGGAAATTTTGGTTCGTCATTGTATTGATGTTTGTAAACTGGGGAATAGAATCAAAAAAATGGCAGTTGCTCATCAACCATGTTCAGCACTTTACATTTAGCAAATCGTTCAAATCGGTGTTAGCCGGCTGTAGTGTCACCATGCTTACGCCCAATCGTATAGGCGAATATGGCGGCAGAATTTTATATGTAGAAGAAGAACATCGGATCAAAGCAATTTCACTTAGCCTCGTTGGTAGTATCAGCCAGTTGTTAATTACGATGATGATGGGCTGTCTTGGCCTATTATATTTAAGGTTTATTTCACACAATAATAGTAGTGCACTGAGTGTTTTACCTGAATTTTGGGGCGATGTGTTGATTTACCTGAGTATTGGGGTTACTATTTTGTTATTGCTGTTTTATTTGCGTTTAGGCTGGCTGGTTAGAGCAATGGAAAAATTACCTTCTTTACAAAAAGCAGTCAATCATATCAGGGTTTTGGATGAGTTTGATAATCACGATCTTGTACAGATTTTAATTTTATCGTTTATCCGGTACCTGGTATTTGTTTTGCAATACGTGCTGATGTTACAGGTAATGCAAATAGATATACCAATTGGTTTATGTTTTTGGTTAATGACCGTTTTTTATTTGGTAATGGCAGTAGCGCCTTCCATCGGCTTTATCGAATTACCGGTACGGGTAAGCGCAAGTTGGGTTATTTTTAAATTATATACCACCAACCAGTTAGGAGTAGGCACCGCTTCGTTGGGTATTTGGCTGATTAACCTGGTAGTGCCTGCTGTAATTGGGAGTTTATTAATTTTGAGTATTAAAATAGTGAAAGAACGATGAATATTTTTATAAAGGCAGGAATTTTATTGATAGGGCTTTCGGCATTCAGCCAGCAGGGCCAGCAGCCCGCGGATGTATTTTGTGGGATAAAGAATACCGCTTTTAAAGACGGAGAAGTAATTACCATGAAAGTTTTTTATAATTCATTGGGCATGTACCTTGGCGCCGGTGAAGCTACTTTTACTACCAGTTTGGAAAGATTCAATGGAAAGCCCGTCTATCATTGTGTTGGTGAAGGTAAATCCTTTTCATTCTTCGATAATTTTTTTAGAGTAAGGGACCGGTACGAAAGCTACATCGATACTTCCACCATGCAACCCATCAAATTTATCCGGAATGTAGATGAAGGCGGCCACAAGATATACAACAATGTAACCTTTAACCATTCGGCAGGAACAGCTGTTAGTACGCATGGCGTTTTTAAAACGCCCAAATGTATTCAGGATGTAATGAGTTCTATCTACTATGCCCGCAATATTAATTTTGATAAATATAAACCAGGGGATAAAATTCCTTTTGATATGTTTTTAGATGACGAAGTTTACCATTTATACATTCGCTATATCGGTAAGGAAAATGTAAAAACACGATACGGAAAATTCAGAGCAATCAAGTTTAAACCCTTACTCATCAAAGGGACCATGTTTGAAGGTGGCGAAAAAATGACGGCATGGGTGAGCGATGACCCCAATCATGTAATTCTTCGAGTGGAGAGTGACATTGCAGTTGGAAGCGTTAAAGTGGATATGTATGGTTATAAAAACCTTCGTTACCCGTTGACTTCTTTAATTGGGATACGTTAGTAATGAGATTGTTATTAAAGCTCACTCAATTTAAAAATTTCATTGGATTGAATACCCTTTTCTGTGCTTTGAAGTGCGCAGCATTCATTTACAGGATCGTGTTCAAAAAACAACACAGCGTTGTTTTCAACTGCCCAGTTTAAAAATACCTTCTTCTCTTTTAAAGTTGTAAGCGGAAACATATCGTACGCCATCACATAAGGCAAGGGAATATGCGCAACAGAGGGTAAAAGATCTGCTACAAATACAATCGTTTTTCCATTGTAATTTATTACTGGCAACATCATCGCATCCGTATGTCCGTTTACAATTATGAAGGATAGATCTTTTATAATTCCCGAAGGTTGAATAACCATTGCCTTTGTTATCTCCTCACCGTTAGTTGATGGAACATCCGCCATTTTTAGCTGGCCACTTTCTTTAATTGGTAAAATATTTTCTTTCAAAAAACTTGCTTTTTCCCGGTCGTTGGGTTGCGTGGCCCATTGCCAGTGCTTTTCATTGCTCCAATAGGTTGCATATTTAAAGGCTGGCATTAGTTTGTCGCCCACCCTTATGATGCTACCCCCGCAATGATCAAAATGCAGATGGGTTAATACTACATCTGTGATGTCATCTTTTGTAAAACCATATTGGGCAAGCGAGCTATCGAGCGTATCATTACCATGGAGGTAATAATGACCAAAAAATTTGGCATCCTGTTTATCGCCCATGCCATTATCGATTAATATTAATTTGTCGCCTGCCTCAATCAATAAACACCGGAGCGCCCAACTACACATATTGTTTTCGTCAGCTGGGTTTAGTTTATTCCAAATGCTTTTGGGTACTACGCCGAACATAGCACCGCCATCTAATTTAAAATGTCCGGCATTAATGGAATATAATTTCATAGTCTGAAATATTAAATTTTTTGTTGCAATGCCCTTTGCTTAACCAAAGTAAAAACCAACATTATAAAGCCAAGGATAAAAAAGATAACCAATGATAAAATGGAATTGCGGATCGTGCTGATGCCTTCAATAAATCCAAAAGTAAACAACCCTATTACAATGGCAATTTTTTCAGTTACATCATAAAAGCTAAAGAAGGAAGCAGTATCTTTTGTCTCAGGCATTAATTTGCTGTAGGTAGACCGGCTGAGTGATTGTATACCTCCCATCACCAAACCCACGAGCGAGGCAATGATGTAAAAATGAGTTTCTGTACTGATGAAATAACCTGCAATGCACACGCCAATCCAAAGTAATACGGTAAACAGCAAAATGCTGATATTGCCAAATTTTGCAGATAATTTAGACATCCCAATTGCTCCAATGATGGCTACTATTTGAATAATGACTGCAGTAATGATTAGTTTTTCATTGGGTAGTTTCAATTCTTTAATGCCAAAGTCTATCGCCACCAACATTACGGTTTGTACGCCCATGCTGTAAAAGAAGAAAGCCCCCAGGAAGCGTTTTAAAACCGGCATATGTGTCAACTGGTCCCACACTATTTTTAATTCATGAAAGCCATTTGCCAATACATTCTTTTTGGTTTTCCGTTCGCTTTTGGGGCTAATGGGTAACGCATTGAACGTGATCTGTGCAAAGCTTACCCACCAAATGCCTACCAGCAAAAAAGTGAGCTTAAGTGGTAATGGATTATTGGGCATGGCTATTACCAGTCCGAAGCCGATCATTTGTAACAACACGCTTCCTAAATAGCCAAGACTAAAACCTTTGGCACTCACCCTGTCCCGGTCATTTTCTGCTGCTATTTCCGGCAAATAGGAATTATAAAAAACCTGGCTGCCATAAAACCCAATGCCAGCAAACATAAAGCAGATCAGGCCCAGCGTAATATGATCTTTATCAAAAAAGAACATCAATGAACAACTGAATGCACCGAGGTAACAGAAGAAGCGCATGAAATTTTTCTTATTGCCTTTGTAATCTGCAATGGAAGAAAGTATGGGGGATAAAAATGCAATTACCAGGAAACCAAAAGCAAGGATATAATCTTTCAACTCTGTATTTACAAAGTGCCTTCCTAAAAAGCTTATACCATTTGGAAAGTTAGTAAGACCCGTAACTGCTGCATAATATGCAGGGAAAAAAGTAGTAGTAATTACGAGGTTATAAACCGAATTGGCCCAATCGTACATGGCCCATCCGTTGATTACTTTTTTAGACGCAGTTTGCATATTGCAGCACAATTATTAGAGTCAATAAATTAAATTAGGATAGCTGAAATTAAACAAATAATTGGTAACGAAATGCAATTATCAATGTCGGATAATTCCCTGCCAGATTAGTATCAGCATGATAAGGCCTGCAACAATGCGATACATACCCCAAATGCGAAAGCCATACTTTTTCAAAAAATCGATAAAGAATTTGATGGCGAGTATTGATACGATAAAGGCAA
>JBBQQP010000012.1:0-23549 GCA_038215675.1 Chitinophagales bacterium
AAGTGATAGAGCCAAAAGATACCCGGAAAAAACTCATTCGCTCTTTTGCAATGCTGGAAAATAAAGTAGTTAAGAACCCCAGGAAAAAACATGGCAATATTCCACTGTAAAGAGTTGTAGGAATTATAGTATAGTAAAAAAAGTAATTTTTAATTCTGAAAGAATAAATAATCAAACTTTGATTCTCACCAGGTGGATACTATTTCCATTGTTATTTTATTCCAAATTTTTTTGAACATTAACTTCCCTTAGTGTAATTAATTGGTCAAAAGAATTAAATAGTTTGGAATTTTTGTAGTACTACTTTATTTGATAAGAATTAATTTATCTTTTTCAAATGGAATCAGTCTGTTATAATTTTTTGATAGCCTTTATCTGTCTATCAACTATTCTTGAATCTAATACCAAACCAGTAATCAAATAAATTCTTCGTACACTTCCATTGCAAATAATTTTGACTTAAAGGGATTCGCTAATTTTAAGCCTGTTAGTTAAAACTCAATTTATAAAAACACCGCTATATGCCAACCATTCCATTTTTATTGCAGCAGGAACTTGCAGCTCCTTTCCAAATCACGCAGCAACAAATTGATTCCTACCAGCAAAATCGTTTCATTAAATTGAAAGCTGTTTTATCGCATCAGGTACTTGATTATTTTAATGAACACATTTCTAAAAAAGTTCAGGAATTAAATCAGCAAACCACTGCACTGGAAGATAGAGGCACTTATGGCAAGGCTTTCCTGCAATTGTTTAATCTCTGGGGTGAAAATGAGTTGGTAAAGCAGTTGATTTTTAGCAAGCGGCTGGCCAAAATTGCTACTGATTTAATGCAAACTGCAGGTGTGCGCATGTATCACGACCAGGCCTTGTTTAAAGAGGGTGGCGGGGGCATTACACCTTGGCATGCCGATCAATATTACTGGCCTTTACAAACAGATAAAACCATTACGGCATGGATACCTTTGCAGGCAGTTCCTTTGGAAATGGGACCATTGGAATTTAGTGCCGGTAGCCATCAACTGGTAGAAGGCAGGGAGCTGGAAATTGGAGATGACAGTGAAATGCAGATGCAACAAAAATTGAGGGTGACCGATTTTAAACATGTAATTGAACCCTTCGATGCAGGTGAAATCAGTTTTCATTCAGGTTGGGTATTTCATCGGGCCGGGGCCAATATCACTCACCAAATGCGAAAGGTTATGACGATCATTTACATGGATAAAAATATGTTACTGAAAGATCCTGAAAACAAAAACCAGGTAAACGACTGGAATACCTGGTGCCCGGGCGCAACTGTTGGTGAAGAAATTAATTCGCCACTTAATCCAATATTATTTGAATACTAATAAACTCTTTAATGAAACAAAAATCAACGATCTCACTATTCATTTTATTCAATTCATTCATTGGCTTTTCCCAGGTAGATCATGTTGAACCCCTCAACTGGTGGGTAGGCATGAAGAATCCGAACCTGCAGTTATTAATTCATGGTAATAAGATTGGTGAAGCAACACCGGTCATCAATTATCCCGGGGTAACCATTAAAAAAATATCCAAAGCAGCCAGTGATCATTATCTTTTTGTTGATTTACTGATTGCTAAAACCACATTGCCGGGCATCGTCACGATTAATTTTAAAAAAGCAGGCAAAAATATTTTTAGCTACAATTATACTTTGCTCGAAAGGCAACAGGATGCAGCAAAATTGAAGGGCTTTAATTCTTCCGATGTTATTTACCTGCTGGTGCCCGATCGTTTTGCCAACGGTGATTACAGCAACGATGTGGTGCCGGGGATGAGAGAAAATAGAATAGACCGGAGTCTTCCTGGTGGCAGGCATGGCGGCGATATACGGGGTATCATCAATAACCTGGATTATATCGCTGGCATGGGATATACCGCTATCTGGCCCACACCATTGCTGGAGAATAACATGGCGGAATATTCTTATCATGGTTATTCCATTACCAATCATTATAAAGTAGATCCAAGATTTGGTAGCCTGGATGATTACAAAGAATTGTCGAAAAAAGCCCACCAAAAAGGAGTGAAATTAATATTTGATGAAGTGTTGAATCACACCGGCACAGGTTATTGGTGGATGAAGGATTTGCCATTTAAAGACTGGTTAAACAAACCGGATACTTTTGAAGTAAGCAATCACCGGCGTACCGTAAACCAGGATATGTATGCTTCAAATTATGATAAAGATCTGATGACCAATGGCTGGTTTGCGCCAACCATGCCGGATATGAACGGGAAAAATATTTACGTGGCGGCCTATTTAATTCAATCCTCCATCTGGTGGATTGAAACCCTGCAATTGGGTGGCATCCGGCAGGATACTTATGGCTACTCCGATAAAACGTTTTTAAAAAGCTGGAGCTGTCGCATCATGGATGAATATCCCGACTTTAGTATGGTAGGCGAGGAGTGGAGCCTGAATCCACTGATTACTTCTTACTGGCAACAAGGGAAAACTAACCGGGATGCTTATGAAGGTTGCCTTACCAGTATCATGGACTTTCCGTTGCAAGCCGCCTTGGTAGATGCGTTGAAAGAACCGGATGATCTCAATTTTAGCAAAGGACTCCCTAAATTGTACGAGGCACTGGCCAACGATTTTGTTTATGCCAATCCCAATTATATTTTAGTTATGGGCGATAACCATGACATGGATCGCCTTTTTACCCAGCTTAACCAGGACAATGCCCTCACAAAAATGGCATTAACTTATTTACTTACCATTAGAGGAATCCCACAAATTTTTTATGGTACCGAAATACTAATGGAAAATACCGGCCAGCTTAAAAACGATGGTTTGATACGATCCGATTTTCCTGGTGGGTGGAAGGACGATGCAATAAATGCATTTACCGGACTTGGTTTATCGAAAGCCCAAACCGATATGCAGGCTTATTTAAGGCAACTATTAAACTGGCGTAAAAATAATAAAGTGATTGCAACAGGTAAAACGCTACACTTTGCACCATTCAATGGAGTGTATGTTTATTTCAGGTACAATAACGAAAGACTGGTGATGGTGGTATTGAATAAAAACGCCACCCCTATAAAAATAGAGACCAGCAGATTCACAGAAATTTTAAGGGGTAAAGTAAAAGCCGTCAATGTAATTACAAATGCAAGCGCTGACTTGAAAGATGGTTTACTGATTCCGGCTAAGTCTGCATTGGTGTTTGAATTGGAATAAGATTAAATTAAATTTGCTTCCGTTAATATCATTCGCCAAATAAGCACACTTATGCATGGAATTCATTCACATAAAGTAAAAGTAAGTTCAGGTTCATTGATCCGTTATGTGCGGTTTAAATCAAGTTTTGTTGAACCTAGAAACGTGGATGTTTGGTTGCCGGACGGATATTCCTCCAGTAAGCATTATGCCGTATTGTACATGCACGACGGGCAAATGCTTTTCGACGGCACCCACACATGGAATAATGCCGAATGGAAAGTAGATGAAACACTTGGTAAACTTCACAACGATAAAGAAATAAGGGAATGTATTTTAGTTGGCATATGGAATGTTCCGGCAAACAGGTATGCTGATTATTTTCCTGAAAAAATTATTCGGGATATCCCGGAGCCAGCTCGTAAAACCATTTTGACGAAGCAACTTAAGGTAATACCCAGTGGCGATGACTACCTTAGATTTATTGTAAAGGAATTAAAACCGTTTATTGACCGCACTTATACTACATTTCAGGATGTTAGTAACACATTTATCATCGGCAGCAGCATGGGCGGCTTAATTTCAGCCTATGCCCTATGTGAATATCCCGATGTATTTGGTGGGGCAGCATGCCTTTCATTTCATTCACCCCTTGCATCTTTTAAACTGATCGACCATGAAACAGATGAAGCTGTAGCCATTAAATTCCGGAATTATTTGTCGACATATTTACCGTTGCCTAATAGCAGGAAAATATACTTCGACTATGGTGATCAAGGACCTGATGCCTTTTATAAACCCTATCAAACAGCTATTGATGAAATCATGAAGCAAAAAGGATATTCGGAGTTATACTGGCAAACCAGGTTTTTTCCTGGGGAAGATCATTCAGAGCAGTCATGGGCAAAGCGTTTGTACATTCCTTTGCTATTCTTGTTAGAAAAAAGAAATGAGTGAATTTTTTAAATCCGGATAAAAATCCTCTGAAAATATCCATGTGTCATTTGGATCAACAGTGTCTAATAAAAAATCTGCTTTTTGCACTTTAAATTGCTGAATGCCCTTTTTTTGTAAATTGGTTCCCGGGTTAAATCTTCAAAATTTTGGTCGGCTTCTTATCCAAAAAAATGTAATCATCGCACCCATTCAGTTTGAATTACAAATTTTCACTGTTGCCACGAAATCTTTTCTGAGTTTATCGAACGCGTAAAAAAAATTACGCTCCTGATTTATGTTAATGGAGACATTCTTCTTTTTTTCCGATAAAAAAGTGATTACCTGTCATAAAAACGCTACAATTTGTAAACTTTCGAAGTATTTCAATTTCTCAGAGCTTTTTCGGATCAAATCTTACACAATTTTTAAAAATTTTGCATTTTGTTTTATTTATTAATCACGACTTCTGTTTGATTAATTGGTCATATTTTTTAATAAAATTTTAACAACATGTTAAATGTTTAGAATATAGCGGACTATTAATTTTTTTGTTAAACAAAACTTTCAAAATATTTTGAAAGTTTTTAAACATTTCTTAAGAATATTCTGTTTATTTGCTGACGCAATTTAGTTCAACGAAATTTTGCGGCGTGTACAGGGTGTATACCAATATCAACTTGCTTTTTTAATCTCAAAATCAATAAAAAAAATGAAACACACATTGCTAGAAATTTTACCAATTGCGACGGACAACTACGTGGCGTTCACATTCTTTGTGGGTACCATGGCTATGATGGCAGCCTCCGTCTTCTTTTTCTTTGAAATGAACAATGTACCGCAAAAGTGGCGTACATCTGTTCTTGTTTCCGGCCTAATCACTTTTATTGCTGCCGTACATTACTATTACATGCGAGGCTACAATTTGGAAACAGGCGAATCACCTATTTTCTTCCGCTACGTTGACTGGATTTTAACAGTTCCATTAATGTGTGTGGAGTTTTATTTAATTACCAAAAAGGCTGGTGCGAAATCCGGGCTGTTATGGCAACTCATTTTTGCTTCAGTTGTAATGCTGGTTACCGGTTACATTGGCGAAGCCATCTACGGTAAAGAAACCCAAAGTTGGATTTGGGGTTTGATAAGCGGTATTGCTTATTTCTACATCGTTTACCTGGTTTGGTTTGGAGACGTTGCTAAACTTGCAGGCACTGCAGGTCCAGCCGTCAACAAGGCAGTGAAAACATTGGGTTGGTTCGTTCTTGTAGGATGGGCTATCTATCCAGTTGGATACATCGCTGGTACTGCCGGTGGTCTGTTTGGCTTCCGTGTTTTCGAAGGTCTATCTATGGACATTGTTTACAACATTGGTGATGCCATCAACAAAATTGGTTTTGGTCTGGTGATTTATGCACTGGCTCAATCTGAAAAGTCGACCTCACCTGCAATTGCTTAGTTAATAATAGAAAGTGCAACACAACTTATGTTGCACTTTCTATTTTTAAATTACTTTTAAAACTGAGTATGTTACGGATTGTGTTATTATTATCTGGTTGTTTGTTATTGTTGCTTCAACAATACATCCCCTTCAATACCAGCACACAATTCATTATTTTTTTAACCGGGATTCTTTTGTTAGGGGTTCCTCATGGTGCTGCAGATATACTGGTTGCCAATCAAAATGCAGGTTATCAAAAAAAATCATTTTCCCAAATACGCTTTTTGTTTGTCTATCTCGGACGCTTGTTTATTTTTGCTGCCATTCTTTGGTTTTTCCCACTGGCAGGAAATTTACTTTTCATTCTTTTTGCCGCTTATCATTTTGGTGAAACTGATTTATACCAATTCAAAACGAATACATTCACCGGTAAATTATTCGTTATTTCCTACGGATTATTAATCCTTTCAATTATACTGGTCCATCATTTTGAAGAGGTGAAACCTTTGTTTCAAATGTTTGAGGCAGGGCAAGAAAACGCAGTATTTATTGAATGGCTTGACACCCATCGATATAACGTAATATCTGTTTCCGGAATATTTTTTTTTACTACAACTTTTATTTACTTTCTCCAGAACAGGAACACAGGTTCAAAAGATAAAGGCGAGTTTTTGATACGCTTTGCAGTTATTCTATTAATCCTTTTCAACCTACCCATGCTCCTGGGTTTTACATTCTATTTTGTTGTATGGCATTCGGTTTTATCACTCAATAATATTACCACCTATCTAAGAAAAAATAACTCTCATACTCAAAATAGTATAAGAAAGGAAATCCTATTGTATAGCGTTTTAGCCATTGGTGGAATAGCATTATTTGGTCTAACGGGTTTTATGTTTATCAGTAGCAATGCCATAGTGGGTTACTTGTTTTTAGGTCTCGCAGTGCTTACTGCACCGCACATGCAAATTATGCATGATATGTACAACAGTTTACGTCAAATAAAGCCAGCAGATAATTAACCACCCATGAAATGGTTGTGCTTTCATTCTGTAAACGAAATACTTTAAGGTTAAAGTACAAAAATGATGAACTTATTAATTATTATATTAGGGTTTACTCACTGGCTTTTTATTACTATTGATGGCTGTAAAAAATAGTAATGTTGCGAAGTATAATATTAATGGCGGCATCGTTTTGACATTCCCGTTCTCCTCTTTTCAACTTAAGTTTTTTATAGTTGAAGTTATCTCCCATTTTGTTTTATTTGCCGTCTACAACTGAGTTTGTGACCCTACAAATCAGTACTACTGTTTGGTAATGGGATCTAAATTTTACACGTTTCATTATTGCGTTTTCCTGCCAAGAGTTCTACATCTTAATTTCATTTTCCTGAACAAAACTAGCAACCTACTGTTGAAAGGGGTAATATTTTTAACCTTCAATATCGAAATTTTTGGCATTGTCGTCTTATTCATTAGTTAACGTTGGTAACAAAGCACCAATAACAAATACTTAGTTCATGATCCTTAAAGATTCCATTGTACATCTTGTAGCTGTTGCAAACTCAGCGTGCGAAAAAATAAGAACTTTAGTTTTTTAAATATTTATGTATGATTACAATCAATAAGCCTTTACATAAGATATTAATTTTTGCTGATTTTCTTTTCAGATTTGGAGGATTTAGACAGTTGCCAAATTGCTTTCAGGTTTCCAGAAAATCAGTTTTTGTGCATGTGAACTTTACCATACTGCTTTTTTTGATCACAATTGTTGATCACAATTTTTTACCGGCTGTTTTAACCTTGCTTTTTTCTATTCTGTTATTTATTCTCCCTACATTTTTTACAGGAGATACTATTCAATTACAAAGAAAATACGTCTTCACAATTAAACTAAACTAAATGTTCAAAAAATTCAAAGCATCAGAATTAATAATAGTAGCTATGGTCGTCATTTTGATTTTTATATCAGAATACTATTATGTAATACTCAAAGACCCCGACCGTGCCATTTTTATAGGGTTGTGGCCACCAACTATAATGGGATTACTCATCTTTTTTAACATGAAAAAACAATCGTAAACTATTATGGAAAACAATACGGATATCATCGCTTTAACATGCGTTATTATTGTACTTTTTCTTGTATTTATCATTGCGACCGTAAGAGAACTTAATACCATTGGCAAGACAAAATTTGTGGAGAAAGAAGAAGGTGGGCCACGGGCAGAAATGCTGCGTTTAATCGGTAAACTTTTTTCGGACGAGCGGATTGATACTGATAAGAAAATTACCTTTATGAATGCTGTGAAGCCTATCATTGACGACATGCTGCCGGACGAAGAAGCAAAGAAAGAATGAAGAATGTACCTATGCCTTTACTATTTTACATAACAAATCAATTAACAAATATTTCTTCAATATCCCGAACATACAGTACTTGATAATGTTACCAATAACTTATAAAAGCACACTTTATTTTATTTTTCAAAACACAATTATTTTCACTTTTTAAGATTAAAAAAAACTATTATGAAATCAATTAAAAACACTGCACTTCTAGTTGCAGTTTCATTATTCTCCATTAATTTGATGGCGCAAACGAAACAGGATATTGTAGATGTAGCAGCAGGTTCTGCAGCACACACCACATTGGTTGCAGCGGTTAAAGCTGCAGAGCTTGTAGGGACATTAAAAAGCGAGGGCCCTTTCACCGTGTTTGCACCTACCAATGATGCATTTGCAAAACTACCTGCAGGAACCGTTGACAATTTACTGAAGCCTGAAAGCAAGTCAGCACTTGCTGGTATTTTAACTTATCATGTAGTTGCTGGAAATCTAGATGCGAAAGCTGTTTTGGGTGCGATTAAAAAAGGTAAGGGTAGTGTAGTGTTAACAACTGTAGCAGGTGGAAAGTTAACTGCTGCTGTTCAAAACGGAAAAGTTGTTTTGACAGATGAAAACGGTGGCAAGTCAACAGTTACTACAGCAGATTTGAAAGCGACAAATGGTGTAATCCATGTAGTTGATGCTGTATTGTTGCCTAAATAATACAGAAGGAATTTTTTAAGAATTGAAGTTTTGCAAGTGTCACGATTTTAACGTAGACGGGATATTTTGCAATAGTACTACCTGGCACAGCATTCATTTTGTGCCAGGTTTTTTTAATAACAGGCATAAAATAATATTGGGTATTCACACTGTTTATTAACAAGGGTATTTCATCTTGTATCACTTTAGTATTTTTACTATGCAGGAATCAGCATCAGAAAAAACGCACTATAGTTGTGGTTCTTTAGCAAGGGTCAAAAAAAAATTAAATACCGATATCTAAAAAATGGGCAGTCAAATACTTGACTGCCTTTTTACACTCATTAAAAAATTGAATTGGTTTAGTCCCTGATCTCCTCCTTTATCTGCACTTCGGTTACTTTACCATATTTAGACACAATGCTTTTTATTTCAGAGGCTTTTCCCACTATCACAAACTGTAATTTATCTTTAGGAAAATAATTAGCAATGATTGTTTTTGCTTTTTCCAAAGTTAAACCATCAACATTTTTTTCAAAGTTATTGATAAACGATTCGTCAAATCCATACCAGAACATTTGAGTCAATAATCCTGTTAATTGAGCGCTGGTTTCGTATCGGGGAGGAAACTGTCCCTTTACATAGTTTTTTGCAGAAGCCAGTGCATTTTCATCAATTCCTTTTTCGTGCAGCTTGTTCAAAACTTCCAGTGCCTTATCTATTGCGGCCTCCGTGGTCTTGTTGGCCGTAAAAGTTGAAATACTAAAAGTCCCTCCATTTTTTAATGCACTAAAACTGCTTCCAGCGCCGTAAGTAAGACCGGTATTTACACGCAGTTCGTCATTTAGCATGGAAGTAAAGCGATCCCCAAACAAGGTGTTAATTACATCTATCGCAACATAGTCTTGATTGTTGCGACTGATGCCGGGTGCACCAATATAAAAAGTGGTTTCTCTGGCATCATCTTTATTGATGAGTAAAACATTATTGAAAGATGCATACACAATTGGTTTAGATGCAAGGCTCACGCTTATGTTGCTATCTTTCTTCCAACCAGAAAAAAGCTTTGTCAGCAAGGCTTTCATCTCTTTACTATTAAAATTACCCACCACTGCAATGGCAGAGCCTTCTGGCAAATAATTGGCTTTATAAAATGTTTTTACATCATTAACCGTTAGCACACTTACGGTAGATTTCTTTCCACGAATGATGTTTCCATACACATGGTTACCAAACATAAATTTATCAAAGTACGCAGGCATAACAGATCGTGGGCTTTCTTTTTGCTGTTCTAAGCTGGTCAGTATTATTTTTTTTTCTTTTTCAAATTCGGTTTCATCAAATAAAGGATTCAGCAATACTTCTTTCATCATACTCAATACATTCTCTTTATCTTTCGATGCAAATTTCGCTGTAATGCCCGATGATTCCTTAGATGCAAATGTGCTAATGGAAGCGCCCGTAAAATCAAGCGCTTCATCCAATGCTGCCCTGCTATAGCTGCTGGTGCCGTGTTTTAAAGCGGTCGCTGTTAAAGAGGCGAGACCTGCTTTGTTACCATCATAAATTGCACCTGCAGGTATCACCATTGATACACTAATCACCGGGACTTCTTTTTGTTCCATTAAAAAAACGGTAAGCCCGTTGGGTAATTTAAATTGTTGGTATTTGGGCAATTGATAACCCTGCGCCATGATAGAAAAACTGCCTGTACAAAAGAAAAATAAGAGGGTAATTACTTGTTTGATATTTTTAATCATACTATTTTTTTAAACGTTAAAGTTGTTTGATGGTATTAATCTTCCGTGTTTGATTTTAAAACACCCACGGTTCGACCGCTTTTAATGAAATATTTTTTAGCCACTTTTTTAATATCTTCTGCTGTTACTTTACTAAAAGCATCCGGTGCGTCAAACATTTTTTTGTAATCTCCAAAGAATACTTCGTACGTTCCAATGTTGTTGGATTTGCCATTAATGGTTTCTACCTGGCTATAAAATTCCATCAGTTTTCGATTCTTTATTTTCTGTAGTTCTTTTTCTGTGATACCCTCATTTTTGATTTTTTCGATTTCTTCATAAATCGCTTTTTCTACTTCATGTTCATTGATTCCGGTTGCAGTTACCGCAAAAAAATCAAAGGTAGTTGGATCAAAACTTTGTCCGTAGCGGGTAAAAACCTGTGTGGCTATTTGCTTTTTATCTACCAGCGCAGCATACAGCCGGGATGATTTGCCACTACTGAGGATATCACTTAAAATGGATAAGGAGTAGTAATTTTCATTTTTTGATTCAGGAACTTTATAGACAATATTCAAATATGGAGTTGAAACATTTTTTTGCAAAGCAATTCTTCTCTCGCCGGTTTGTATCGGTTCTATAATATTTACTTTAGGCGGAGTTGGTTGGGCAGCAATGGGTTCAATGTATTTTTCTGCCAGTCTTTTTACATCCGCGAATTTCACATTGCCCGATACCACTGTAACGCAATTATTGGGTGCATAGTAGGTTTTAAAATATTGTTCCAGGTCGCCCTGCTTCCAGTTTTTCATATCATCTTCATAGCCAATAACCGGCCAGTGGTAAGGATGTTCCTGAAATGCGGTAGCTTGTACTGCCTCACTCAAACCATTCCATGGGGAGTTTTCAAGGCCTGTACTTCTTTCACTTAGCACTACACCTCGTTCACTTTCTACTATTTTAGGATCAATGCTAAGGTTTTCAATTCGATCACCTTCCAAGTCAAAAATTACTTCTGTAGCTGAAGATGGAAACCAGTTGGTGTATACGGTTACATTTTCGGTCGTATATGCATTGTTGGCGCCGCCATTGAATTCCATGATTCTGTCA
The DNA here is from genome assembly GCA_038215675.1 of Chitinophagales bacterium. GTDB lineage: Bacteria > Bacteroidota > Bacteroidia > Chitinophagales > Chitinophagaceae > Ferruginibacter. The sequence continues at coordinate 11,446 of JBBQQP010000012.1, forward strand.
AACATTTTAGGACCATATTTTTTTGCACCGTTGAACATCATGTGCTCGAAGAAATGCGATAGACCGGTAATCCCCTGGTGTTCGTTTCGGCTGCCAACTTTGTAAAATAAATACATGTTGGCGTTAGGGATGGAGTTGTCTTCTACTACCAAAAATTTCATTCCGTTTTTAAGTGTGAATGTTTGTACATCCGAAGCTTTCATCTGGCCTTTTAAAGCGATGTTTAAAAACAAGAAAGCCGGTAAAAGAAGTTTTTTCATTGATTAGTTTTATTAATATGATTTGCAGTAAAGCTATTTGATTATGATATTGCAAAATTGTTTTTTATTTAAGCGGTGTGTTGGTTAAATAGAGGCGTTTTTTATTACCCTTCCGCAAAACGAATTGTAGAATCCGGGTATTTTTTTAACGAGGAATTACCCCGAAGTTAAAAATGGTCCAGTTATTTTAAACCCTGGTAGACTTTCTTACAGCGAAAGTGGAAGGGAGTATTATGTTATCTTCATCTGTTGCAGCATTTTTTCTGCCCAATGCTTTCATCAAAATGGTAGCTGCAGTTTTGCCCATTTCAAATGCAGGTTGGGAAACTGTTGTAAGCGGCGGATTCATAAAAGAAGCTGCGTCATGGTTGGAGAAACTAATTACCTGCACGTCTTCCGGAATCCTTAACCGAAGAGCTTCACAGGCCTGGTAAATTGTAAATCCAAATTTTTCGACTGATGCTAATATTCCATCTGCCTGGTTGCGGGAATTTAGGTGATTTTTTAACAGCTGGTAATCTTTCTTTGGGTCATTTTTAAATAGCAGAACGTTCTGATTGTTTAATTTAATACCCTGGTCTTTCTGGGCATCTTTAAAACCGTTTAGTCTTTTATTGGAAATGGAAAGCAGGTTAGAAAAAGACAGGAATAATATTTTTTTACATCCCTTTTTTATGAGATAAGTCGTAGCCTGGTAGGCCATTTCGTAATCGTTGGTAGTTATTTTAGTGGTAAAAATTTCATTGATCACACGATCAAAAAATACCAGCGGCACACCCTTCTTCATCAGATCAACTATATGGGTAGTTTGTATTGTTTCGCGGGATACGGACAACAATACACCATCCACCCTGCCACTTTCGAAATCTTTCAGGATCATCTTTTCTTTTTCAAAACTTTCATGGGTTAAATAGATCATTACATGGTATCCCTTCTCTACTGCCACTGCTTCAATGCCATTGATGGCCTGGGCAAAAAAACTATCTACTACTTCAGGAATTACTACTCCAATCGTTTTACCATTTCCAGTACCTAAACTACTGGCAAAATGGTTGGGAACATAATTGAGTTCCTTCGCCATTTTATTTACCCTAAGCTTTGTTTGCGGGCTGATCTCATGGCTATCATTGATTGCTTTAGAAACAGTGGAAATTGATAGTCTGAGTTCTTTAGCCAACATGCTAATGGTAATCTTATTCATCCCTGGTGTAAATGTTTTAGTTGTTATCAGAGCCAGAAAGGTATAAAAAAAGTCCGGTTATTACGAAACCGCTTTCGTAAATAAAACCATTCATATGATGTTGAATCACCAAAAATTAGCCCATTTTGCAGTATCATTAACCAGTAAAGATTGCACGTATGACACCTTCTTCAACCAACTTTGATCAAAGTAAAATGAATCCATTAAAAAGCCTGGATGTATGGGAAGAGGATTTGCTGGAACGCTACCCGGATCCGGCATCCATCGCTACAGATAAATCTGCTGTAGCATACCGTAATTACGAAAATCCGGAAAGAGATACCGTTCGTGAGTTTTACAAGCTTAACCATATTCACCAGAGTTACGAATTTGTATTAAACAAGAAAGCAGATTATCTCAAATTTGACAAGAAGGAAATGCCCGTTTGGGATGCCTTCCAGTTTTTAAACCAACTGGTGGATGATTCAGATCCAGATACAGATCTCGACCAGTTTCAACACTTGCTGCAGACTTCTGAAGCCATTCGTCGGGATGGTCATCCTGACTGGATGGTACTAACCGGTTTGCTGCATGATATGGGAAAAGTATTGTGCTTGTTTGGAGAACCGCAATGGGCAGTAGTTGGCGATACCTTTCCCGTAGGTTGTGCATTTTCAGACAAAATAGTATACCCTGAATTTTTTAAAGATAGTCCTGATTTTAATGATGATCGTTACAACACAAAGTACGGTGTATACACCCCAAATTGTGGTTTAAATAATGTGCATCTTTCCTGGGGGCATGACGAATACATTTACCACATGGCGAAAGATTATCTACCCGAGTCTGGTTTATACATGCTCCGCTATCATTCCTTTTATGCACAACACCGGGAACATGCCTACGAACATTTGATGAATGAGCATGACCATGAAATGTTCAAGTGGGTGGATCTTTTTAATCCCTACGATCTCTATTCCAAAAACCCAACACCTCCCAATTGGAATGAACTAAAGCCCTATTATGAAGCGTTGGTTGCAAAATATTTACCTGCAACACTAAAGTTTTAGGCGTTATTCTATATTGAATTTCTTTTGCTTAACATTTGTTGTTTTGAAAAAACCAATAAATGTTGCCTGTAAGGGTAGGGCCGAAACAGACTTTTCAAATCTTTTTACTACTATCGCTAATAAAAATTATGGATGTGGTTACAGTGTAGCTATTTATGCTTACCGTGCTACCTCCGCTTTGATTTTGGTTACTTCCAAAAAGGGTTTAAGGATTTGATTCCAGATTGTACAGTACGGATGAATGCCTGTCAATTTTTTTCAGCTATCCCAATCTTGTAGTTTTTTGTCTTCATTTTTGAAGCATCAAGACGGAAGTTTGTATTTGTAAGAAATGTTATTTTAATTCATTCGGATTTTTTTGAACGGATTGACGGTATTGGCTACTGCGGTCGGTTTTGGATGGATTACTATCCCTCTTATCATTAAAAGTTCAATACCAAAAATGCAACTGATTGTATTGGGTGCAAACTTACATTCATTGCCGGATTTAAACCTTAATCACCTACACTTTTACTCATCTTTCCAAAATTAAATCCCTTTTCAGCCTTGATTTCTGAAAGAATAAATCATCATTTACTTGTTGTTAAACAAAGGCACTTATTTTTGAACCTTAAATCTTGCTGATGCATACGTTACAAACTGCTGATTACATTGTTTTCTTTATTTACTTTATTGCCATCTCTGTTTATGGATATTATATCTATCACCGTAAAAGGTCAGCAACTACCAGTTCAAAAGATTTTTTTCTTGCCGAAGGGTCGCTTACCTGGTGGGCCATCGGGGCATCTTTGATTGCATCTAATATTTCGGCAGAACATTTTATCGGGATGTCCGGATCGGGCTTTGCATTGGGGCTTGCCATTTCAACTTACGAATGGATGGCCGCAGCTACATTAATCATTGTGGCCATTTTTATCATTCCGGTTTATCTTAAAAATAAGATTGTAACCATGCCCCAGTTTTTATCCAGGCGTTACAATGATAAAGTTAGTACCATCATGGCCGTATTCTGGTTGTTGGTGTACGTGTTTGTAAACCTAACTTCCATTATTTATTTAGGCGCCCTCGCCATTTCCTCCATCTCTACCATCAGTTTTGAATGGGCAATTGTTGGCCTCAGTATCTTTTCGATGATTGTTACACTGGGCGGCATGAAAGTAATTGGATATACAGATGTAGTACAGGTTTTTGTGCTCATCATCGGCGGGTTGGTTACTACCTACTTAGCGTTGACGTTGTTATCTGAACAATATGGTTTTGGTAAAGATATTTTTAAAGGCCTGTCCATTTTACGACAAGAAGCACCTACGCATTTTCATATGATCTTCGAATCAGGCCATCCACATTATAAAGAACTACCGGGCCTTTCTGTGTTGATTGGTGGGATGCTGGTGAATAACCTGGCTTACTGGGGTTGTAACCAGTACATCGTACAACGTGCGCTGGGGGCTGATTTAAAAACGGCCCGCAAAGGTATTTTGTTTGCCGCCTTCCTAAAATTATTAGTGCCGGTTATTGCCGTGCTGCCGGGTATTGTAATGTATGTGTTGCACAGCAAAGGCATGTTTCAACAGGAGATGTCGGATGCCGCCGGTGTTGTTAAACCGGATCATGCTTATCCTACATTGATGAACTTGTTACCGGCTGGTTTAAAAGGGATCGCTTTCGCAGCACTAACCGCAGCTATTGTAGCATCATTGGCAGGGAAGGCCAACAGCATCTCCACCATTTTTTCACTGGATATTTATAAAAAATTTTTTAATAAAGAGGCTTCCGAAAGAAAGATGGTATTGGTGGGCAGATGGGCAGTGGTAGTGTCGATGGTGATTGCAGCCATTGTAACACCAGCTCTAAAATCGCTCGACCAGGCTTACCAGTTTATACAGGAATATGTAGGGTTTATTTCACCTGGTGTACTGGCTATTTTCCTGTTGGGTTTTTATTGGAAACGTACCACCGCAGCAGCAGCCATGGCCGGAGCTTTGTTGACGATTCCTATTTCTACAGGGCTTAAATTTTTACCGGTATGGACCAACGGTGCCTTTCCGGATTATCCTTTTCTCGACCGGATGTCTATAGATTTTGTTTTGATTATAGTTATCATGGTTGCCATAAGCCTTGCAAAACCAAAAAGCGAACTGGATGCCCATACGATAGAAGTGGATACTTCCATGTTTAAGATCAGCACTTCATTTGCAATCGGTTCAATTATTATCATGGGCATACTGGCTGCATTGTACACCGTATTTTGGTAAAATTATTTTGTCGTATACAATCGCGGCCAGCGCCTGTAGAAGGATTTGTTAAACGTAAAACGTCCGGTATTTCCGCTGTTGAGGCAAGTGGAACCATCACTGATTTACAATAAAATGGGGTGCCTTCAAAACAGCTAATTTTAACCATGGATTCGGGTTTATCCGGTTAGTGGGGTTAAAATCCCTGTTAATGGAAGGCGGCATTTCCTGCATGCCACCCTGCAATGCTAACGATGGTTTAAGTCTATTTATCAATCCAGCTGGGTTGCACAATCAGGCATGGTTTTTTATGAGAAATACTGATCAGCAATATAAATAATTTGTTTGCAGTTGAACGTTTCGATCACTGCAATACTTGAAAGTTTTTAACTACAATCAATTCAAATTTAAAAAAAAAGATTATGTCAAATTCAACAAACCCCGGAGATGTACCCGAAATACCGAACGAAGTTCCCAAACCGTTTGACATTCCCGAGATAGCTCCAACAACGAATCCTGAAACCCCGCTGACACCAAAGGAAGAACCGGTAGTGATTCCTACTGAAACACCTTTTCAGCCGGATATTCCAAATGAAATTCCACCGTTTAAGCCTTAAGTAATCACAGTACTAACAACGAAGGCAAATCAAGGTAGTTCATTATAAAAGCATAGAATGATTGAAAACCGGCGCCTGTTGAAATGAGCAGGACTATTACAGAGATCGGCGATGGTCTCAAGACTTTTAAAACAAGACTAAAAATCAATGGTTTTGAAAACCTATAATTTTTTTAAAATCTTATTGGGTTTAAAATGAAGCCAAAAATATTCAGTTGATGGAAAAAGTAAATATTGAAGAAAAACTTGCGCTGTTTCAAGACCATTGGAATCCGAGGATCGTTGGGGATTTAAATGGACATCTTGTAAAACTTGTAAAATTTAAAGGTGAGTTTGTGTGGCACAAGCACAACAATGAAGATGAACTATTTTATGTTTTGAAGGGGCAATTTAAAATGGAATTTCGTAACAAAACAATCGAAGTAAAGGAGAATGAATTTCTCATTGTGCCAAAAGGTATTGAACATCGGCCAGTGGCTGAATCGGAAGTTTCGATTATGTTGTTTGAACCGGGTACAACGTTGAATACCGGTGATATAATTAGCAATTTAACAAGGAACACACTTGATACAATTTAGCGGAAGAACTCTAAGGCATCTCTCAATTTAAATTTTTGCATCTATAAAAATAATTGTACACGATTTAAACTTAAAAGTCAGGTACTGAAATTATCAGACCTGACTTTTAAGCTTAAATACTTTGCTCTTCTAAAATTATTTTAACCGGTTTAAAATGGATATGCCATAGTTTTTTATTCAATTAAATCAAAATCTCTCCAGTCTAATTTCGGTTATGCTTTGGCTTTAAACACTTCTTCATCTATAAACGGCTGACTTCTTAAACGCCTGCCGGTAGCTTTAAAAATAGCGTTTGCAACAGCCCCTCCGGTTGGTGGTAAAGCTGGCTCACCTAAGCCTGTTGGGTCAATACCATTGTCAACAAAATAGGTTTCAATTTCCGGAATTTCTTTCATGCGGATTAGCCGGTAATTATTAAAATTGGTTTGCTCGGTTGCGCCATTTTTAAAAGTCAGTTTGCTATACATCGCATGACCAAGTCCGTCTACAATACCGCCCATTACCTGCTGGCGGGCACCGCTTAAATTAATCACCTGTCCGCAATCGGATACTGCATAAATCTTTTTCACTACTGGCTTTCCTGCCTGCAGGATCACCTCGCAAACCTGTGCCACATAAGACTGGTGAGAATAGTAAACACTAAAGCCCTGAAACACGCCCGGCTTTTTACCCCAGCCAGATTTTTCAGCCGCCATCTTTATTACGGTCTCCATCCGGTCAATATTATACTTTACCGGTCCGGCAGGATTGGTTCTTGCCTTTGCCAGCAATTCAAGCCGGAATTGTATGGGATCTTTCCCCGCTGCCTGTGCCACTTCATCTAAGAATGCCTGCTCAGCAAAACCCAGGAAATTGGTAGTGGGAGCACGCCAGGCACCGGTTGTAATCGGCGATTTGTGGTCAAGGCTTTCGATCAGTAAATTGTCAACTGCACCGGAAGGAAAGTTGTCTTCACGGGTAGAGCTACCTGCATTGATACCAACCCCACGGCATTTGTAGCCCACCATATTACCACTACTGTCCAATGCCGCTTCAAAGCGGTAACGCACAGCAGGCCGATAGCTTCCGCCGGTAATGTCATCTTCCCTGGTCCAGGTTACTTTTACCGGTTCTTTTATAAGACTGGATAGTTCTGCGGCTTCCAATACATAATCCCATTTTAGTCGCCTGCCAAATCCGCCACCCAGCCTTGTTATTGTCAGGGTAATCTTATCTTCTGGTACATTTAATAATTTGGCAACAGCACTTCTTGCGCTTCCGGGTGTTTGTGTGGGTCCTACCAGTTCAATACCGTCAGGCCTTACATGTGCAAAGAAGTTCATTGGCTCAAGCGGAGCATGCGAAAGAAAAGGACACTGGTATTCTGCTTTTACAATTTTTGCTGCCGCACTAAATGCTGTTGCAACATCACCATTTGTTCTTTTAATAGATGGGGTGTTGCTATCCATCAATTTTGTAAAAATATTATTGTGATCGGCTGTGCTTTCAATGTCTCCCTCCTTTTCATATTCAATTTTCAGCAGTTTTCTTGCCTTGCTTACTTCCCAGGTAGATTTACCAACTACGGCCACATTGTTCTTAAAAACAACTACATCCACGATGCCAGGCATTGCCTTTGCAGCGGCACTGTCAACTGACTTAATTTTAGTACCAAAGGATGCCGGGCGTTGTATCATAGCATGCAGCATACCTTGCCGGTAAAAATCCAATCCAAAAATTGGCTTGCCTGTCACGATATCTTTATTGGCCACATTCTTTACGGCTTGTCCGATTATTTTGAAGTCTTTGCGATCTTTTAGTTTCACATCTTTGGGCACGGGCAGGGTAGCAGCAAGTGTTGCCAAATCTCCATAACTTGCCTGCTTGCCCGATTTTGAATGTGTGACAATGCTATTAACAGTTGTGCATTCTTCTACCGGTAAATTCCACTGTTTGGCAGCAGCCTGCATCAGCATATTTCGTGCGGTGGCACCTGCCATTCTTAATCTTTTCCAGGAATGCGGCACAGCACCACTGCCGCCGGTTAGCTGGCGATCAAAGGCTTTGGTATCCAACGCTGCCTGCAACACTTTCACCTTTGTCCAATCGGCATCCAGTTCTTCCGCTACAATCATTGGAAAGGACGTCATGATATTTTGCCCGAGTTCAGGATTTGGGGAAAGGATGGTAATGGTTCCATCGCTGGCAATTGAGAGGTAACTATTAAAACCCATGCTGGTAGCATAAGGTATTTTTTGGATAATAACAGGGCCCTCTGCTTCAGCACTGAACCAGGAAAAACCCAGCATAAGGCCGCCCCCGGTAAGAGCGGATAATTTTAAAAAATCTCTTCTGGATGTTATAGACTTTTGCATGAGTTTATATTTTAGTACTGGCTAATTTTACGGCTTCGCGGATGCGGTGGTAGGCCCCACAACGGCAAATATTACCATGCATCGCATTGTCAATTTCGGCTTCGGAAGGATGAGGTTTTTTGTTCAATAACGAGGCTGCTGTCATAATCTGGCCAGCCTGGCAGTACCCACATTGCGGCACGTCCACTTCATCCCAGGCGGTTTGCAAGGGATGGTCGCCCGCTGTTGATAAACCTTCAATGGTAGTAATAGCGGCTGTTTTTATCGACGCTACCGGTAATATACAGGATCTTACCGCATTGCCATTCAGATGTACGGTGCAGGCGCCACATTGAGCAATACCGCAACCAAACTTTGTGCCTACAAGTCCAATTGTATCTCTCAATACCCAAAGCAAAGGAGTGTCCGCGGCTACATCGGCCTGGTATTCCTTACCATTTATTTTCAATTTATAAACTGGCATTTCTTTTTATTTTAATGACTGTGAAATTAAGGATAAATATCTGGGCTTTGCCCTTGTAGAAATTTCGATAACACCGTAAACTAATAAAAGTTGAATACTGGCAAAATAGGTGGATAAACGGTTTTCTTATAATTGCAATACCCACCTGAACAGTTCTGTATATAATTGTTAGATAAGATGATTTAGCTGGGTTATATTCTTGCGACTTTACTAAGTTTAAATTAATTGAATGCTGCCGGATTGCAACGCTTTAGTTAATCCAATACTTCAAAAACTATCATCTGAGTAGATTTATTTTTTAAAGCAACCTCACCAATTTGACTACAATTGAATGATACTTTAACTTTTTTGTAAGTGGCTTCGTTGATAAAAATCTGGCCTGGTCCCGCTGCAGATTGCAGGCGCTGTGCCGTATTTACAGCATCGCCAATTACGGTATAATCCAGGCGACGCAAACTGGCGGAGCCGATATTGCCAGATATCATTTCGCCGCTATTGATGCCGATAGATACTTTAGGGGAAAAAGAAACATGCTCTGCAAAAACAGGAAGCCTGGCAATCCTGGCTCTTACGGCGAGGCATGCTTCAATGGCTCTGTCTAAATGAAATTCTCCTTTAAACACAGCCATGATTGCATCGCCGATAAATTTATCAATGTATCCTCCCTGCGCAATCACTTCCTTTGCCATCACGTCAAAGTATGTATTCAGCAGATTAACTACCATATCCGGTGGCTCGTTTTCACTGATAGAGGTAAAGCTGCAAATGTCAATAAATGCTACAGTTGCTTCAATGGTTTCATTTGCAACCAGCGAAGACTCAAATTCACGACTGCTCATAAATTTCAACACCGTTTCATCCACATACATCTTAAGAATGTTATTTTCCTGTATGGCTTTCAATGTTTCACGGATCTGCAACACATGATTAATGGTTTTTTCCATCGTAACTGAAAGATCTTCAAAATTAATCGGCTTGGTAATAAAGTCGAAAGCACCGCGGTTCATGGCTGTGCGAATATTTTCCATATCGCCGTAGGCAGAAACTATGACTGCCTTGATAAGTGGATGGGAAACGCCCAACCGGCTTAGCAAAGTAAGTCCATCCATTTCGGGCATGTTGATATCACTCAACACAATATCTACATCCGGATGTTGCTTGATTTTTTCAATTGCGTCGTTTCCGTTAATTGCAAAAATAAATTCATATTTCTGCTCCCTTATTTTTTGCCGGAATTTTTGTTTGATGAGCATTTCCAAATCAGCTTCATCATCTGCCACTAATATTTTTGCCATCAGATAAGTATTTTTAGTTTTTCCTTTAATACAGCAAAGTCAACCGGCTTGGTTAAAAAATCATCGGCTCCCAGTTGTTTGGCCAGGTTATAATTTTCTGCATCTCCGTACGCAGTGATCATCATCACGATCGGAGGTGGCTTCAGGAACTTGTTTTTAATTTGCTCCAGTAATTCAAGACCGCTCATGCCGGGCATATTGATATCCGACAAAATCAATACGGCCTGGTGACCAAGATCATTCAAGAAATTAAGGGCTTCTTCTCCCGAAAAAGCGAAAGCAAAGTCAAATGTCTTTTCCCTGATTTCTTTTCTAAACCGTTGCTCAAACAGCGTTTGAATATCTCGTTCGTCGTCTACTACTAAAATTTTCATTTGTGTATTTTAAATTTTATACCGGTAAGGTAATAATAAATTGAGTTCCTTCACCTTCTTTTGTTTCCACCTTTATTTCACCGCCATGCGCTTTAATGATATCATAACTCAAACTCAATCCCAATCCCGTTCCCTGACCGGTTGGCTTGGTGGTAAAGAAAGGTTGAAATATTTTATCCAATATTTTTTGTGGAATGCCGGTGCCGTTATCGCTAACAGAAATTAAAACGCCACCATCCCCTAAAGGGGTGATAATTTTTTTTGTACTCACCCATACAGTTGGAGTCTTGTTATTACTTGGGTCTAAGATCCCCCCTTCGTTTATCCCGATTTTATCGGGAGGGGGCAGGGAGGCCGCATAAAACGCATTCGTCAACAAATTTAAAATCACTCTTCCCATATCTTGCGGAATAATATTTATTTTTCCAAGCGATTTATCAAAATCAGTTTTTATTGTTGCATTGAAACTTTTGTCTTTTGCTCTTAATCCATGATAACTCAATCTTAGATATTCATCACATAAAGCATTTATATCGGTGGGTTCTTTTGCGCCACTGCTGCTTCGGCTGTGTTGCAGCATGCCTTTTACAATGGCATCCGCACGTTTACCATGATGGTTTATTTTTTCCTCATTTGCTTTTATATCATTGGCCAATTCAATTGCAAATTGCATATTGCCAATTGCCAATTCAGCCTTCAACTCATCAATCAATTCTGTATTTATTTCGGAAAAATTATTGACAAAGTTCAGGGGGTTTTGTATTTCATGAGCGATGCCTGCGGTGAGCTCACCAAGTGAAGCCATTTTTTCGGATTGGACGAGCAACGATTGGGTAGATTTAAGTTCGGCCAGGGCGGTTTCAAGCCTCTCGTTTTGAAGCGTCAACTGGTTCGTACGCAGTGTTACAAGGTGCTCCAACTCTGCTTTCCTGGCTTCCGCAATCTGAGATTCTTCCTGAAGTTTTGTTCTTAGCTTTCGTTCCTTTCTGATTTGGGTGATGGCATATATCCCAAACCCGATCAGCCAGAAAGCAGCGAATGCAAGCGCAGAATTGAAGCTGGCAATGTTCTGCTTAAAAAAATCGGGGTTAATAAATTCTACCAGCAAATTTGTTAAATAAACAACGCCGATAGGAAGCAGCGAAATGGAGAGCAGCCTTGCAGGGCGGTAATTTCGTAAGAGATATACCCTGTCGGTGGAAACCTTCTTTGAAGCATCGAAAAGGGCAGGCCGGTAATTTCTTAAAAGATAAACCGTGATGAACACAATCACATACAGCAATTTAGGATACCATTCCACTATAACATTTAGTGGCGGATAAAAGGACATCCCAATGAATAAAACAGATACAATCCAAACTTTAGATAAAAATTTATCCCATAGCGGTAACCGTTCAGCAGTTTCCAACAACTTGCGCAGCACTTGTATTCCATAAATTGCAACTGCAATAAAAGGTATTAATTTCATGAGATGTTATAAATTTACGTTGCTCCTTCGCCAGGTATTTTTCAAACAGGCAAGTTAATAATAAAATTAGTTCCTACACCTTCGGTCGTTTCTACGTTCAAATTTCCACCATGGGCTTTTACGATATCGTATGCAAGCGATAACCCTAATCCCGTTCCCTGCCCGGTAGGTTTGGTAGTAAAGAAGGGTTGAAATATTTTATCCAATATTTT
>JBBQQP010000013.1:0-23292 GCA_038215675.1 Chitinophagales bacterium
CCCGGGGCTGTAATGCCATCATCATTGGTAATTAAAATGGTGGGTAATGCTATTGCTTTAGCCATAATACTTATGAGTTTACAAAATCCTTTAGTTGAACAATCTGAAATATGGTTTACCGATTACTTCCCTAAATGGCCATGGAATGGAAACCAATATAAGCAGTAGTCCGATGCCAAAAAATATAAGCATGCGTTTGTGTTTGGCCGCATCAGTTCCTGCTCTTTTTACAGAAGCCCGTCCTACATGCACTAGTATCCAGGCAACAAGCATAAGGCTCATGTGTTCCATGGTAAAAAAGCGATTGTAGGGATCCTTCATATTGTTGCCTAAATCCTTCAGGCGATCAAACCAGGAGTTAGAGAAATACAATATCAATCCTATCAACAATTGAACGTCACAAAATATCATAAAAAATAAATTACTGCGGTTGTCGTTGGCAGTGTAGTTGCGTTTGCTAAAAACACCTGTAAGTGCATTAATCAGCGTCCATACCCCAAATAACAAAACGGCCCAACGTAAAAGATTGTGTATTACCAAGACTATTTGCATGTGAAAATATTTTGCACAAAAATAAGGGCTAACCAATTGATTGATAAAAATTAATTGCAACGACATTCAAAAGAAAATATGGGCATACTAAAAAAAAGTGATATTAAATTTGGATAAACTAAAATAGTTAGTATATTTGTACTAATCAAATTAGTTTCAATATGTCACAAGCAGGACAAAATCTGAAATATTTAAGAAAACTTCGCGGATGGACTCAAGAAGAGTTTGCGGTTAAGCTCGGAATCAAACGCTCGCTGATAGGTGCTTATGAGGAAGAAAGGGCCGACCCCCGACTTGAAGTATTGGAAATTGTTGGCGATATCTTCAAGCTTAGCCTGGACGAGTTATTGGTTAGTGATTTAAGTAATACCGGTAGTAGTTTTCTGGCAAAGCGCAGGCAGCAAAAGATGATGACTGCAGATCGCAACATCATTCATTTTGTACCAGTAAAAGCGGCAGCAGGTTACCTTGCTGGTTATGCTGACAGCGAGTTTATTGATGAACTGAATACCTTTACCCTTCCCATGCTTGCAGGTGGCAACTACAGGGCATTTGAAATTATCGGAGACAGTATGATGCCAACCCCCAGCGGAAGTATTATAGTGGGTGAAAAGATGGAAAATACAGAGGATGTAAAAAATGACCAGGCCTATATTGTTGTAAGTAGAAATGAAGGAATTGTGTATAAGCGAATCGTTAAGAGTAACAAGGCGAAAAATAAACTAACCCTGGTGAGTGACAATCCGCAATACCAGCCCTACCAGGTAAATGCGGAAGATGTAGTGGAGTTGTGGCAGGCACAAATGGTCATTAGTAAAGTAAGTGCACAGCAGCGTTGGGATATGAACTCACTTGCAAGTATGGTAAATAATTTGCAAAGTCAGGTTACCACGTTAAAAAAGAAAATGAATTAGTGTTTTAAGGAGATACACATTTAGTAATGTTGACCCTTTAATATTCTAGAATCATCCGTTTATTACGCAAATAATGCTAAAGATTTGAAAGTGTATTATTTGTGAGGAAAAACAAAAAATCCACCAGGTAAATTTTCATAATTTCAAATTCAGATACATCACACACATTAAAACACACAATTATGATCAAGCTACAAATCGTTGGCAATCTTGGTAAAGACTGCATCGTAAAAGAAGTAAATGGAAAAAACGTTATCAATTTCAGCGTTGTACATTCAGAGCGATATAAGGATGCACAGGGCGTTCAAAAGGAGCGGGCAACATGGGTTGAATGTGCATATTGGACAGACAGAACAGCAGTTGCACCCTATCTTACAAAGGGGCAGATGGTTTATGCAGAGGGCACTGCGGAAGCAGAAGGATATTTAAATAAGGAAGGTCAGCCTGCAGCTACTTTGCGAATGAGAGTACAAAGTGTTCAACTGCTTGGTGGCGCTAAGAATGAGAATTCAGGACAGAATTCAACACAAAACGCTGCTAATAATACTTCAGGCTCGTCTTACTCAGCACCAGTACCAGGTACGGCTCCTGTGACAAGCGCACCGGTAGCAGATGATCTGCCATTTTAATTGATTACTCATTCCACGGGATAATACGAAGCGATGCAATTTATTTTGTGTCGCTTTTTTATTTTCGGGGTGCATCATTAAAAAATAGCCGACAACAATTTTACTTGGAAAATTAGATAGGCTCATTATTAAACAACGCTTGAAAATACGGGGATATCTCCTACGGTGTTAATTTATTAAATACCTTTTGAATGAGCTGATTTTTTCTTTAACAATTTTTTACACGGTAGAGTTTTATGGTGTGCGTTTACAAATCCAAATTGCAATATTGTTGGTACAATAATCGTATGAAGACAGAAACAATTACTTTTGCCCCAAATCATTTATTCAATGTTTGACATATTACTACAGGTTGATTCACTTGGAACCGCAGCAAAAACAACAGGAGAAGTAGAGTCCGTTTGGACGTTATTAAGCAAGGGTGGCCCGCTTATGATACCATTGGGTATTTTATTTGCGCTGGCCGTTTTCTTTTTTATAGAAAGATTACTGGCAGTTAAAAAAGCCAGTAAAATAGATGATAATTTTATGAGGATCATTCGTGATCATATTATTACCGGTAATGTGGCCGCTGCAAGAAGTTTATCAAAAAATACAGACAACCCGGTTGCAAGAATGATAGACAAAGGCATTCAACGCATTGGCAAACCGATTGATGCAATAGAGAAGAGTATGGATAATGTGGGCAAGTTGGAGATGTACAAAATGGAGAAGAATCTTTCAATACTTTCAGTAATCTCCCGCATAGCTCCGTTGTTTGGATTTGTGGGTACAATTGTGGGGCTGGTTTTGCTACTAAAAGAATTTGCAACAATTAGCAATCCATCTGTAAGCCAGATCGCAGATGCGATGTACATTAAATTAATTACAAGTGCCAGTGGTTTGATCATTGGTATGTTAGCCTATCTGGGTTACAGTTATTTGGATACACAAATAAACCGTACTGCCAACAGGATGGAATCCGCCAGCAGCGATTTCATAGATATTTTACAGGAGCCGCACAAATAATGATAAACAATGAGCAATGAATGATGAATGAAAACTTCATGCGTTCAATTGTGATTTCCGGATTTCGCATCAACCTTCAACTATCAACCATCAATCAACACAATGGGCCTTAGAAGAAATAAATTAAGAGAAAGTCATGATGAGGTGGACACAGGGCCGCTGAATGATATTTTGTTTATATTGTTGATGTTCTTTTTGATGATATCCACGTTGGCAAATCCGAATGTAATAAAGATGAGTGTGCCAAGGGCAAAGAGCGATACCAAAACCAAGCAAAGTGTGGTGGTAAGTGTTGATAAGGATAAAAATGTTTATGTTGGCTCCAGGCTTATCCAGATGGATTCTTTGGAATCTGCCTTGAAAAAGTACATTAACCAGGGAGATAGCGTTAAGCCGGCTGTTGTAATCAATGCAGATTCCGTAGCACAATGGGGCGAAATTGTAAAAGTGATGAAAGTTGCAAGGCGTCTAGGTGCTTCTACTTCTGCAACGGTTTCAGGGAATGAATAGCAAGTAAGCCCTTTATAATTTATTCGCTTTTTTTGTAATTACCAGCATTCTTTCCTTTTCAAATATATCCCTCGTTACTATTACCCGGTAATGTTGCTCAAAAACTTTAGCAGTTTCCCTTGCAAAATTTTCGTGTATTTCCACGTAGATTTTCCCTCCGTTTTTCAGGTGCTTTTCTCCGAATGTTGCAATCTTTTCATAAAACAAAAACGGCTTTTGTTCAGGTACAAATAAAGCAGTGTGGGGTTCAAAAGTAGTTACATTTTTATCTAAACTTTCTTTTTCATTGATTGGAATATAGGGAGGATTGCTAACAATTACGTCGAACGCCGGCAATTTTCTCCAACAACGTTCATCTAAAAAATCAGCCTGCATAAAATTGATGGACGCCTGGTGTTCCAGTGCATTTTCTGTTGCTATTTTTAAAGCCCCCGCACTAATATCCATTGCCTGCAATGCTATTTGTGGCATTTGTTTTTTTATTGCGATTGCAATGCATCCGCTTCCGGTTCCAATATCCAGTACGGTTAGCCGCTGATCGTCTCTTACCGATAAATTATTTTGAACAACGGTTTTCCAATCATCCACTACCATTTTGACCAGCTCTTCTGTTTCCGGCCTGGGAATTAAAACCTGGTCATTCACCTTTAGTTTCATTTTATAAAACCAGGCCTCTCCCAATACATATTGCACCGGCTTGTGCTGTAGTAAGGTAATAAGGCAATCGTTTAATTGTTGGGATACTTCAGGATTGATGAGGTCTGCAGGGTTTTTAATGATGTCGCCCCGTTGCAATAGCGCAATTTTTTCAAAGACCCAATCCGTTATAGTTGCCGCTTCGGTGGGGCTGTATAGCTGCTGAAGTTGTTGTAAATAAACCCTGTATATTTCCTTATTCGTCATTAAAGCAAACATAGTTAATTTTCAATTCATACTTTTGCGGCTTGAATGCTCATGAAACATATATGCATCGTTGTATAGAACTGGCCCGGCTGGGTGCAGGCAACGTTGCCCCCAACCCAATGGTAGGTGCTGTTTTGGTGTACAATGATCGCATTATCGGAGAAGGATATCACCGTCAGTATGGAGAAGCACATGCAGAAGTGAATTGCATCAATAGTGTTAGTAATGCAGATATTCACCTGGTAGAAAAGTCAACCTTGTATGTATCATTGGAGCCATGTGCACATTTTGGTAAAACCCCGCCCTGTGCCGATATGATCATTGAAAAAAAAATTCCCCGGGTGGTCATCGGTTGCAGGGATAGCTTTGACCTGGTAGATGGCAAGGGGATTCAACAATTGCTGGCCGCCGGGATAGAGATAGATACGCCGGTTTTGGAAAAGCAGGCATTGGAACTGAATAAGCGTTTCTTTACTTTTCACAACCGGCAACGGCCATATATAATTTTAAAATGGGCACAAACAGCCAATGGCAATATAGCGAACAGCGATTATTCCCGGCTGCATATTAGTAATGAAATAACCAATCGGGAAGTACATAAATGGCGTAGCAGGGAAGCGGCTATTTTGGTTGGTACCAACACAGCATTGTACGATGATCCTTTATTAACAACAAGGCTGTGGCCAGGCAATAACCCGGTGCGATTGGTAATAGACCGGCATCTAAAGTTACCATCCACCCTTAACTTATTTGACGGTACAGTAAAGACAATTGTTTTTAACACCATTCAAAATTTGGAAAAAGACAATTTAGTGTATCATAAAATTTCAAACAATCAAACAATTGTTGCTCAAATATTGGAAGCGCTTTATCATTTAAGAATTCAAAGCTTATTGGTAGAAGGTGGAACCCAATTATTGCAATCTTTTATTGACGAAAATTTTTGGGATGAAGCACACATTATCACCAATACTGAATTAGTAATTCAGGACGGTATACAGGCCCCATTGTTGGCCAACGCGGAAAGAATAACAGGCGAAAAAATTTATACAGATACAATTGATTACTACAAACATATTTAACCAGGGTACGCATGATATTTCTTTTGGGCAGTATTGTTTTAAGCAGCTATTTAACCCTTGCTTTTAAATTTTGTGGAAGATATAATATTGATATTTTTCAAGCAATAGTGTTCAATTATATTGCCTGTGTAATTACCGGTTCAATTGTAAATGGTTCGTTCCCTGTTAGGATGCAATCATTTAGCTATGCCTGGGTTCAATGGGGCTGTGCCATGGGGGTTTTATTTATAGGATTGTTTAACTTGATTGCTTTTACCACACAAAAAAGTGGTGTGGCGGTAGCAACCGTTGCCAATAAATTGTCTCTGGCGATACCGGTTTTGCTGGCTGTATATTTATATGGAGAAGTATTATTGGGACTTAAACTGTTGGGAATAGGTGTTGCCCTGTTGGCTGTGGCTTTTACCTGTTACCAGCCCGCCAGAAATAAAGAAGTCAAAGGTGATAACCCGGGCGGACTTCAATATTTGTTGCCAGTTGTTTTGTTTGTAGGAAGTGGTTTGCTGGATTCCCTGATTAACCATGTTCAAAAAAATTATATCACGGATGAAAACAGCAATGCTTTTTTAATTACCGCTTTTTTATCGGCGGCCTGTATTGGCTCCGCGATTTTAATCATTCAGTTATTCAGAAAGGAAAAAAAGTTTTCCTTTGCCAACCTGCTGGCCGGAGTTTTGATTGGAATTCCGAACTATTTTTCAATCTGGTTTTTAATGAAATTTTTAAAAACAAGTCCATGGCAAAGCAGCGCTAAAATACCGGTTAATAATATGGGAATTGTGTTGTTTAGTTCGGTGGTTGCCTGGTTGTTATTCAAAGAAAAACTATCGTTGGTTAACTGGGCAGGGATTCTTTTATCAATCGCAGCTATTGCATTAATCGCATTTGGATAATTATGAGTGATCAGGAATTTTATAAAACAATTGAGCAGCCTGCCACGGCTGAATATAAAGACAGGGGGAGTAAATTTATTGCGTTTGCCTACCCGATCGAAATAGTCGATGATTTTAAAAAGCATTTGCAAACGCTTAAAAAAAATCATCCAAAGGCCGTGCACCATTGCTTCGCCTATCGCATCGGCACGGATGGCAATTCCTTTAGGGTAAGTGATGATGGCGAGCCTTCAGGCTCTGCAGGTAAGCCGATGTTAGGCCAGATAGATAGTAAAGAACTGACCAATCTAACAGTAATTGTTGTGCGCTATTTTGGCGGTAGTTTGTTGGGCGTGCCGGGTTTAATCAATGCCTATAAAACAGTAACCAGCCTGGTTTTACAGGTAACACCCATTGTTCCAAAACAGATAGAAGTTAAATACATCATTCATTTTGATTATACCCAGATGAATGAAATTATGATGTTGATGAAACAATGTAACTGTACGATTATTTCGCAGGAGATGCAGTTGTTTTGTAATATCTCTGCAGGTATACCCAAAAGTCGTTTAACGGAAGTTTTATACAGGCTGAAGGAATTACATAATATAGAAATAAAAAAAATTGACTGATCCATTTGCTTTTTGTAATTTTCTAAAAACAAAAGTGATGGCTAAAGAAAAAAAGTATAAAAGTTTTTGGAGTTTTTATCCCTACTATTTGACGGAACATTCAGATGGCACTAACCGGGTACTGCATTTTATAGGCACCGGTTTAATTATAGCATTTTTAATATTCGGAATAATATTACAAAACTGGTGGCTTCTGGTCGCCATCCCATTTTGCGGCTATGGGTTTGCATGGGTAGGTCATTTTTTTATCGAAAAAAACAGGCCCGCTACTTTCACATATCCGTTGTATAGTTTGGGCAGTGATTTTGTAATGTTCTGGCATATCCTGACAGGGCAACTGGATAAAAAATTGCAGGAAGCAAAACGAATCATTCAAAGTCAATAAAGATGAACATCGAAATATTAAGAGACCATGTAATTCAAAAACCTTTCGTATCGGAAGGTTTTCCTTTTGGTGATACCTTGATTGTTTTTAAGGTAAATGGCAAAATTTTTTTACTGGCGCCGCTGGATACCAATCCATTGCAGTTTAATGTGAAATGCGATCCGGAAAGGGCCATTGAATTCCGAGAGGAATATCCTGAAACTGTGCTTCCCGGTTATCATATGAATAAGAAACATTGGAATACTATTATTGTTGATGGGACCTTGTCAAAAAAGCAGCTGCTAGAAATGGTAGACGAATCTTACACATTGGTTGGAAAGTTTAAAAGTTGATTACCTGATATATTTTCCGAACGATTTTTAATTTATTTCATGGTTGTTTGAAATAGATTAGGGATATTTAGCATATTGTACCTTAAACCAATCAATTGATGGAGCAGGAAGAAAAATTTTCGGATGATTTGCAGGAAAATCTTCGGATAGAGAATGAGTTTTTAAAAATAAAGTTAAAGGCTCAATATGGCGATTCTTTTCAAATGGGGATCAGTGCGGATATGCCGCTTGAAATTGAAAACCAGTTTTTAAAAAGTATGATGGCATTTGAAGATGAATATGCCAATGCCGAATATGTAACGGTGTTTGAAAGATTAGGTTCTCCTGAATATAAGAGTGTTGATGAATTGGACGAAGTTGAATTAAGCAACTCTATAAAGCAGGTATTGAAATTATTGCACAGCAATGATATTAAACTTGACATTTTGGATGGTCCTTATGATGATAAAATTATTTACCGGTTTATAACAGAGGAGTTGTTTTCCATAAAGGTTGAATCGAAGCCACTCGCCGGCATGACCTGTAACTTTATATACGAAGAATTTCATCCCAATCATAAAGCTGATATCATCAAGCGTACACACTCTTTTTTGCTCAACTGGTTTGGAAGAAAATTTACAGAATATTGCACAGAGCTCAGCTGGCACTGTATTACAGATGAAGGCGTTCAGCTAACCAGAGAAGATGTTGTTGCAAAAATGAACATCTTTTTTGAAGCCTTTGAACAATTTAAGGATGATGGTTACAATATCAATAATATCAGTTTTGAACTACAGGAAGATGTTGATAGGGGAATGGGCTTTGCTGAAGGGACGTTGAAATATGATGCAGTTTTAGAAAACGGTGAAATCATTCATTATGTGGGGCCATATAAATTATACCTTCAATTGGAAGATAGCTGGTGGAGCATTTTTTATTTTGTGATGCCTGGTTTTAAATGGTAGTGTAATTCCTTAATATTTCCATTTTCTGTTCTTTCCTTCCGCCAGCCATTCAATAGCCGTTGCTGTTCTTTTATTTCTTGTTGCTTCAATTTTTTTGCTGCTGTAATCCAATTGATTCTTTTTTGTGTGAGTAAGCAAAGGCTTCAAATGTTTGCATTGCTTTTTTATTTTTGCCCAACAATTTGATGAAATAATCTGGTTCAATCAATTCTTTATTTTAGCAGCCTTAGGTTTAGTCGGTAGTTTAATCCCCAGCTCATTCAGTTGCATGGCTTGTTTAATCCAGCCGATTAGTTTTTTATTAGCTGGTAAATTTTTATTGAATTGATTTTACCCAAATGCCCCCTCGCAATTTCCGATTTTGCTATTTCAACCAGTACTGGATCTTTCATTAGCGATGCTTTCCAAAAGCCAACAACAGCAGGTCGCTTAAAGGCAGCCATGCTGCACATCATCTCACCCTTAAAATCAAAATGCGGAAAGCCCCATTTAATTTTCTCTTCCATCTCCGGAAAGGTTTTGTGTACCAGTTCCCGGAGGTGATTTAAATTGGGTTGGGCAGAATCAGCAGATTTACGGATGTATGCATCGATTGCTTCTTCCTTGGCCGCCATCTGTATTTTTTTGTACTGATGTAAAAAATATTTTAAGAGAAAGCAACGTGTAAAAAAAAGACTACTTCAAATAATCATTTACTTTTTGCTGAATTATTTTCTTAACCGATTTCCAGGTTTGACCTTTGAGGCTGATCGGGTCCTCGCTTTCTTCAGCCTCATCAAAATAAACTATCGCCTGTGGGATTGAAATAAGCAATTGCTGTGAAGGAAATTTTTTTGAATAATAGGAAATGATTTCGGAAACGGAATATCTTTCAAGGAGCTGTGCAAGATCCCAAAAATCTTTTTTTTTCGCTCTTCCTAATATGGCCTGTATTTTCATTGCGGCTATGTCTTTCGAAGAATACTGCCTTATTCCTTCTTCAAAAATCCCTTCATCAATTTGCTGGTGTTTGTAATTTATCAAGTCAACTTTTATATTGTTTATAAAGCAAAAAATGCCAAAATTGGATTCTTTTTCTTCATATTGAAAATCGTTTCCAAAAGCCTTTCTCAAACAGTCAACAACTGCCCGGTAAGAATAACCCGTTGTTGTGAATAAATCTAAGTCTATTGAGAGGCGATGCCCATATTGTAAAGCTAATGCAGTTCCCCCAACCAGATAAAAATCCTTTAACTCATTTATAGACATTAATCTTTTTAGTAAGGATAAAGTTCGGGATTCGACTGTCTTAATATGTAGCATTTGAAAGCAGTTAATGGTTTATCTAAAATAGCACTTGCTAAATAAAGCTTTCGTAAGGGAAGGTATTTCGCATTTAAAAGCACTTCACCAATCTTCTCATCTCCATAAAATCGCCGGCACATACGGATGTCTTCCACATCGCCTCGTTCAAAAACCCTTTCAATTATGAAGGAAGCTTTGTTTTCAAAGTCTAATTTTTCTACGTCCACATCCCAGAAAATGCGGTCGTTATCGTATGGTTTTGTTGTTGAGTTCATTTAATTAAAGTTACCATCTTTTAACTGAATCTTTCGCTCACCACTAACTGTTTACTTCCGGCAGTATAAACATAAAATCCCTCTCCACTTTTCACGCCCAGTTTACCAGCCATCACCATATTTACCAGCAACGGACATGGGGCATATTTAGGGTTGCCAAAGCCATCCTGCAATACTTTTAAAATACTCAGGCAAACATCCAGGCCAATAAAGTCAGCTAACTGCAAAGGCCCCATCGGGTGAGCCATACCAAGTTTCATTACCGTATCAATTGCTTCAACACCAGCAACGCCTTCGTATAAACTATCAATCGCTTCATTGATCATTGGCATTAAAATTCGGTTGGCAATAAAGCCTGGATAATCATTTACTACACAAGGTATCTTTCCCAATTGTTTGCTTAGCCCAACAATGCTATCCGTCACTTCTTTCGCAGTAGCATAGCCATTAATAATTTCTACCAGCTTCATTACCGGCACCGGGTTCATAAAGTGCATTCCAATCACCAACTGAGGCCGTTTTGTAACAGCTGCAATTTTTGTGATGGAAATAGACGAAGTGTTCGAAGCTAATATGCAATCAGCCGGAGCAGCTGCATCTATTTGTTTAAATATAGATAGTTTTAGCTCAGTATTTTCAGTGGCAGCCTCTACAACAAGTGCTGCATTTTTTACGCCAGTTGCAATATCAGTAGTGATGGTAATGTTGCTGAGGCCAACAGCTTTTTGTTCATTTGTAATGCTGCCTTTTAAAACCTGCCGGTCTAAATTTTTTCCAATGCTGGCCAATGCTTTTTCCAGTTGGGCAGCACTTACGTCAATGAGTGTTACAGCAAAGCCTGCCTGCGCAAATACATGTGCGATGCCATTGCCCATAGTGCCTGCGCCGATGACAGATACCAGCCCCCCTGCCCCCCAAGGGGGGTTCTTTGTAGTATTTGAATTTGTAGTGCTGTTCATTATTCGGCGGTTGTGTATAAGTGACTTGAAATGGTATTCTCAATTTTAAAAGCTTTGACGAACCATAAACACTGACTCGATTTAAGTTCCCCCTGCAGGGGGACAGGGGGCTACACCCTTTATTTAAACGCATTCAGTCCCGTAATATCCATCCCGGTTATCAGCAAATGAATATCGTGTGTTCCTTCATAGGTGATCACACTTTCAAGGTTCATCATGTGGCGCATAATGGGGTATTCGCCGGTAATGCCCATCCCGCCCAGCATCTGGCGTGCATCCCTTGCTATATTGGTAGCTACCTCGCAGGAGTTTCGCTTAGCCATACTCACTTGTTGAGGCGTCACTTTTCCTTCGCTCATCAATACACCCAGGCGCCAGTTTAATAATTGAGCCTTGGTAATTTCGGTTACCATTTCGGCCAGTTTTTTTTGTTGCAGTTGAAAACCTGCAATCGGTTTTCCAAACTGAACCCTTTCTTTTGCATAGTTCAATGCAATATCATAACAATCCATTGCCGCACCAATGGCTCCCCAGGCAATACCAAAACGAGCCTTCGTTAAGCAACCCAGCGGACCTTTCAATCCCTTTACATTCGGCAAAATATTTTCTTTTGGAACCTTCACATTATCAAACACCAATTCACCGGTTGCGCTTGCCCGTAAGCTCCATTTATTGTGGGTAGTCGGTGTACTAAATCCTTCCATTCCTCTTTCCACTATCACACCACGAATATCGCCCGCTTCGTCCTTTGCCCACACCACCGCCACCTGCGCAAAGGGTGCATTGCTGATCCACATTTTGGCGCCATTCAAAATAACATGGTCGCCATCTTCTTTAATGTTCGTAAGCATGCCCGCTGGATCACTGCCATGGTCTGGTTCTGTTAATCCAAAACAGCCCAGCCATTCGCCACTTGCAAGTTTTGGTAAATATTTATTGCGCTGCGCTTCGCTGCCATATTGATAAATGGGAAACATCACCAGGCTACCTTGTACACTGGCAGTTGACCGAACGCCGCTATCTCCACGTTCCAGCTCCTGCATCATCAAACCATAACTGATGTAATCCAATCCGCCGCCGCCGTATTGCTCTGGCACTGTGGGGCCAAAGCAGCCAAGGTCGCCGAGTTGCTTTACAATTTGTTGGGGAAATTCTCCCCTTTGCGCATAGTCTTCAATGATAGGCGAAATCTCCTTCTTTACATAATTGCGAACACTCTCCCGGATCATGATATGTTCTTCGGTCAACAATTCATCCACATTAAAATAATCGGGCGATTGAAAGTTGTCTGTTTTAGCGGCCATAAAATGTATTGTTTATTGATTACTGTTTTTATTTAGGCAATGTTGATGAAAGTACCCGTGCTGTATATTTAGGAACCGGAGGTTTCAGAAATTAGCAGACAATTTTTTTACCAGCTAAATTTCTTTGATCAACATTGTTGTGTCACTCACTTATACTTTTAGTACGTTATTAAACTTTTATTGTAGTGTAGAATGACAGCGGTTGCAAATATAAAGCATCTGCCTTTTATGTATTACTTGTTGTTGAATTGATCAGTAAAAAGTATTTTCAATAAATATGCAACTATGTAATATCTATATCTGCCAATCGCCCTACTATCGATCAATTCAAACTCGCTATTTAGCTAGCAAGAAGCAGCAGCGGCTGAAAACGGGAAACCTGAAAATAGAATAAAGCATTACTGGTTTGTGATGCTTACGGAAGGCAAAAATCGCACGCAGGATTCCGTTACAGCAGCTAAAATTCAGGAAGGTCATATGGCAAATATCAATTGCCTTCATTATGAATGAAAGTTAAAAGTAGCCGGCCCTTTTGGTGACGATGGGAGTTGAAGAGGTATTTTTATTTTTGATTTGGTGGCAGGCTGCAGCACAAAGGAAGAGCTTGAAAAATTATTAATAACTGATCCGGCCATTGCTTCCAGAAAGTCGGCTTATGAAATTCATCCATAGTGGACAGATGTTACCGGTAGTTTTTCTCCTGGTATACCTATTAAATAAGCCTGTTTTTAGTGCATTACAGCCTGAAATTCCATTTTTACAATTTAATGTAAATATGGAATTGTACTCCATTTTTGCATATTTTTGTAAAAATGGAATTGTATGATTGAACGGCAAATATTAGAGGAGGCTAAATATACACTTACACAGTTTAGGGCAATTTGTATCACAGGACCAAGGCAAAGTGGTAAAACTACTTTAAGCAAAATGTTGTTTAAAGGCAAGCCTTACGTTAGTTTTGAAAATCCGGCACAACAAAAAGAAGCAGATTTAGATATAGCGGCCTTTATGAAAAAATACGCCAAGGGAGCAATACTAGATGAAGTACAAAGGGTTCCCGATGTATTCAGGCAACTACAAGGAATGCTTGATAAGAATACTAACCGGGGACAGTTTATATTGACCGGATCAAATAATTTTTTACTGCAACAGCAAATAAGTCAATCGCTTGCCGGGCGTGCAGGTTATTTAGAATTATTGCCGCTCTCTTATGCTGAATTGCAAAAGGCAAAGCTGGCAACCGACAATATCAACCAACATATTATAACCGGCGGTTATCCTGAAATATGGAATGAGAAGCTAAATCCTTACAAATGGATGGGCGGGTATGTGCAAACTTATCTGCAGAGGGATGTAAGGCTGCTTAGGAATATTACCAACTTTTCTGCCTTTAATCGTTTTGTTTTATTGTGTGCAAATTATGCCGGACAAATAATGAACAGGGATGAGCTGTCAAAACAGGTTGGCGTAGATACAAAAACCATTTTAGCTTGGTTGGGCGTGCTGGAAAGCAGCTATATAATTTATACACTACAACCGTGGTTTAATAATTTAAATAAGCGTATCATTAAAAGCCCTAAACTATTTTTTTATGATACCGGACTGCTTTGTTTTTTATTAAATATCAGCAGCCAGTCAGCTTTGGCAAAGCATAATAGTTATGGGGCCATTTTTGAAAATTGGGCTATAACCGAAATAAAAAAGAATCGGGTAAATACCGGTGTTAATGGCGGTATGTATTATTTTAGAGATAGCGCAGGCAATGAGGTAGATTTAATACTTGAAAAAAATAGTGAATCAATCGGAATAGAAATAAAGGCAACCAGAAAGCCAGACAGCAGCCATTTTCAAGGATTAAAGTACTGGCAAAAGTACCAGCAGAATAGTAAAGGTATTTTAATACACGGTGGAAGTAGAAATGATTTGATAGATGACAAAACAAGTATTTTACCCTGGTCTGTTATCGCTAATATCTAAAATAAGCTATACAACTTTAAATAAAACCGCATCCCAATCGTCTGTTTTACAATTGCTTTAATATTAAGTGGTGTTACTGCATTTCCGGTAGAAACAGAATTGCGCTGGTTACTTAGCCACTCCACATTGAAACCGGCATATGCCGGGCAATGGTTAAATAAAGCATATGCCGCACTAGTGGAAACCAACATCAAATATCCTATGCTGGCCTACGGTTACGACTGGCTGGCTTTTACAAACATTGTGATAGCAATGGCTTTTATCGGGCCGTTAAAAGATCCGGTTAAAAATAAATGGATCATTAATTGGGCAATGCTAGCCTGCGGGGCAATGATTCCGCTGGCATTTATTGCGGCACCCATCAGGCATACTCCGCTATTCCATGTATCATAGATTGCGGCTTCGGGGTAGTTGGTTTGATACCATTGGCTATTTGCAAAAGATGGATCGATCAATTGTAGAAAAATAATATTATAAGGGTTTAAACGTTTAAGCAATCAGCAAGTCTGAAAACTTAAACTTTTAAACTTATGAAATATCTTAGAATCCTGCTTCTATTCTCAATCCCATTTTCGGCATGTAATAAAGAGGTGGCACAACCGGGTATTGAAGAAACCATTTATTTTCCATCAAATACAGATACCAGCTGGGAAAGAAAAGCTATTGCTGGTATGGGATGGAACGAAAGTGCGATACAACCGCTAAAAAATTATCTTATTCAAAAAAATACCAAATCATTTCTAATTCTTGTAAATGGAAGAATTGTAATGGAAGAATATTTTAACGGGCATACCCCAGGAGCAACATGGCCATGGAATAGTGCAGGTAAAACCCTGGTTGCAACCACAACAGGAATAGCCCAGCAGGAAAACTTGCTTAACATTAATAACAGGGTTGCTCAGTATTTAGGTACAGGGTGGACAAAGGAACCATTAGCCAAAGAAAATTTAATAACATCGAGGCATTTGCTTACCATGACTTCGGGCATCAATGATTCCAGTGAGTTGGTGATTACTTCAAACTTAACCTATATGGCGGATGCCGGTACAAGATGGTCATACCACAATGTATTTCAAAAGTTAATGGATGTTGTAGCAGCCGCCAGCAACCAAACTTTTGAAACGTACTTCAATGCAAAATTGAAAAGTAAAATAGGAATGGAAGGCTTTTGGAATAACGGGGTTATATTTAAAATTTATAACAGTAATACCCGCAGTATGGCAAGGTTTGGATTGCTTGCACTTAACAAGGGGAAATGGAAAGATGAGCAGGTAATCAATCAAACTTTTTTCAATGAAAGCATTTCCACATCGCAAAGTATAAACCCCGGTTATGGTTATTTATGGTGGTTAAATGGTAAATCAAGTTATATGGTGCCCAAAGGTCAAACCGTTTTTCCAGGAACACTGGTACCCAATGCACCAGCTGATATGTATGCTGCAATGGGAGCTTCTGATCAACGGATTTATGTGGTGCCGGGTAAAAATATGGTGGTGATCAGAATGGGTGATGCATCAGATCCCTCAAACGCAAGTTTTGCTGTTTCCGGGTTCGACGATAACCTTTGGCAAAAAATAAAAGCAGTAACCAACTAATATTTTTTTTCATAAAGAATTACTTTTAATTGGCAATATAAAAATTGCCCTTACCAACATAACTTCAAATTAAAAAGCTGCTTTATTTAAGCAGCTTTTTAATTACATTTAGATATGCAACACTCATATCTCGCATTAGGCGATAGCTACACAATTGGCGAGCAGGTAAGGATTGACCAAAGCTTTCCCTATCAGACGGTTCAGTTATTACGAAAGGCCAGGATACCATTTTATGCACCAGAAATTATAGCTACCAATGGCTGGCGAACGGACGAATTAAATCTCGCCATTGATGAAACCATACTTCAGCCTGCCTATGATTTTGTTAGTCTGTTAATTGGCGCTAATAATCAATACCAGGATAAGAGTGCCGAAGAATTTAGGGGGCATTTTAGGGTGTTGCTGGAGAAGGCCATAGAAAAGGCTGGTGGGCAGGCCAATCATGTAATTGTACTGAGTATTCCTGATTGGGGTGTAACACCATTTGGCTTAAATAAACCAACTGAAAAAATCCGTTCCGAAATTGAACTGTATAATTTCATTTGCCAGGCAGAAGCCGAATATTTCCAAACGCATTTTATAGATATTACAACTTCGCATCGGCTGGATGGAAACAATGCGGATTTTTTGGCGAATGATCAGCTGCATCCTTCGGGTAAAGAGTATTTCAAATGGGCGCAACAATTGAGTGCCGTCATTCAAACGGAATTGAATAAATAATTGTAACCCGGTAGCTAAAAGTAATTGACATGAGTAAAGTAGCGTTTAATGAAGTGCAGGGTTTTCGTATCTGGTACGCCTGGGCAGCCATTGGGGCGTTGAATATTTTATTTCTCTACGCCATCATTCAACAAGTTGTTATCGGTATTCCATTTGGCTCTGATCCTGCAACCAATCTCAGTTTGTTTTTAATGGAATTTGCGGCCCTTAGCTTTCTATATTTCCTTTTTTCAATCCGGTTAAAAACCAGCATCAACGATGAAGGTATTCACTACCGGTTTTATCCGTTTCAAAATAAAATGACCACCATTGAATGGAGCGACTTGAGTGCTGCCTATATGCGGGAATACAATTCTTTTTACGAGTTTGGCGGATACGGCATCCGGATTGGTGCTCATAAAACTAACCGGGCAATCAATACATCGGCTTCCTGCAACGTGGGTTTACAACTTGAATTTAAAGACGGTAATTTTTTATTGATCGGAACCAAAAGGCCCAAAGAAATAAAACAAATTATTGAGCATCAATCAGAATTGGGGTCTATCCGATGGGGAATGTAAGCCGCATGATCGTATTGCGACTTTCTCTATGTTAATGTTTTAAATAATCCAATTTAATTATTGGTAATGGGTGATAATCGTTTTGTAATTGAATCACATTTGTAGAATTATTTTACCGCAGCTATATTACACCGGGAAATTAATTCGCTTTAAACTAAAACAATTGTTATGTCCTTTAAAAATAAAGTGGCTATTGTAACAGGTGCAGGGCAAGGGATAGGTCTTGAAATATGCCTTCGTCTCGCTGCAGAAGGTGCGCATGTTTTTTTAAATGATATTGATGAAGTATTAGCGGGGCAAGCGGCCATTCGTATTATGGAAGATACTGGCAACAACTGTTTGGCACTTGCCGGAGATTCCAGTGATACGATATTTATCCAACAAATGGTAGACACGGCTGTGGCAAAATTTGGTCAGCTCGACATTGTAGTTGCCAATGCAGGTATTACACTATTTGGAGATTTTTTTACTTATTCCCAGGAGGCTTTCAATAGGGTAATGCAGGTAAACCTCGGCGGCACTTTCTTTTTAGCACAGGCCGCCGCCAACCAAATGAAGATGCAACCAGCAGGTGGTTCTTTACTATTTACTTCATCCGTTACCGGCCACCAGGCACATAAAGATCTTGCAGCATATGGCATGAGTAAAGCCGCATTGGAAATGCTGGCGAAAAATTTGGTGATTGAACTTTCTCAATACAAAATTAATGTGAATACCATTGCACCTGGTGCTACCTTAACCGAACGTACCTTGGGTGACCCGGCCTATGCGGCCACCTGGAGTCGTCTTACGCCGATGGGCAGGCCCGCCTTTGTGGAAGACATTGCGAATACTGCTTTATTTCTGGTATCTGATAAAGCAAAACATATTACCGGGCAAAGTTTAATAATAGATGGCGGCTGGACCTGCATTAGCCCTCCACCTTTTTAAATCGGCAATCTATAAAAACGCAGTCATTTCAAATTGATATTGTTGTGCAATTGCTCTTGCTTCTTCGGCAAAATCTTCGTTTTCGCTGGCGTAAATAATGGCACGACTGGCATTCACCAACAGGCCACAATCTTTGTTCAGTCCGTATTTGGAAACTTCTGATAAACTGCCGCCCTGAGCACCCACGCCCGGCACTAATAAAAAATGACCCGGAATCATGTTGCGGATAGTTGCAAAATCGGTGGCTTTGGTAGCACCTGTTACAAACATTAAATTGCCGGGTGTGCCCCATCCTGCAATCGTTTCAATCACCCGCTGGTATAAAAATGCAGGCCGGTATGGATCAACAATACCGGGGATCAAGGGCAAGTCCTGCTCGCCTTTATTAGTCAACAATAATTTTTGAAAATCATCTGATCCTTTGTTGCTGGTAAGACCCAATACAATGGTCCATTTATTTTCATATTCTAAAAATGGACGTACGCTATCCTCGCCCATGTAGGGTGCTACGGTGATGGCATCAAAATTCATCACTTCAAAAAATGCTTTAGCATATTGAGAAGAAGTGTTACCGATATCTCCCCGTTTTGCATCAGCTATTTTAAAATGTTCTGCAGGAATATAGTCTACTGTTTTTTGCATGGCCTCCCATCCTTTCAGGCCCATTGCTTCATAAAAGGCGGTGTTGATTTTATAACTGACGCAAAGGTCTTTAGTAGCATCAATGATCTGTTTGTTAAATTCAAAAACAGCATCGGGGTGGGATTGTAAATGCTTCGGAATTTTTGCAAGATCCGTATCCAGTCCTACGCAGAGGTAGGTTTTCTTTTGTTGTATCTGGTCGATGAGGTGTTGTCTGGTCATGCTACAAAGTTAGTTGGTAAATGCAACGCGGTTGTGTACATTCATCAATTATTTAAAAGTTACCTTAAAGTATTCCCAAAAAATAAATACATTTAAAAGATAAATAGAAAACAAAGCGATGTCAAGCAGATGCAGGCTTTACCTTAAATGACAGAAGCTATTTTTAAAACAAATGGCCAGCCGGGTAGCGAGTAACTACCAGGTTGGATCTAAATGACAATGATATGAAAACTATTTTGGGAATATTTTTTTGCTGTCTTTTTTTTAAAAGTAATGCACAAGTAAACAGTAAATTTAATTTGTAAATTGATTACGGGCTGAATGGTAATTTTTTTGTACGGTCCTACGATGAAATAAGCGGACCGGCGAACAAAACATATTTGTATAATAAAAATTTTCTTGGCTCAATAGCAGGTGCTGAAATAAGTTATCGCCTGAAAAAAAAATCTGCAGTATCTTTTGCTTATCGCAGAAGCGTGAATAGCGGAAAAAAAAATTACGAGGGATCAATAAATAATACAGATATCTATATTCGGGATTTTAAATTAAGGCATGTCAATAAAATTTTCCATCTTGGGTTTGGACGTTATTTAGGAAATACTGGTAAGTTTAAAGTTGACATGGGTATTGTACTTATTTACGATGCACAGCAAACTATCAACATTGAAAATTGGGCAAGTTATTTGGCAATTCACGAAAATAATTATAAAAATTCCAATTCTTTAGAGGGTGGGGTATTCGCAAGTTTTCAATACTTTAAAAAAATCGATACCCGCTTTGATATTGGCCTACGGGTACAGGGATATTACCTGATTTCTGTAACTACATTTGAAGCTATATCGCTTACACCAACACTAACCTATCATTCTTAAAAATCAGAAAAAACTCCCTGAAATTTCAAGGGAGTTTTTGTTATTGTACGATCCAATTAGTTGTTAAACTGAGTACACCTGTAATTTTTGAGTTTCCATTTCTTCCGGTTTAAGATGCGGTTTCATCGCTGCAATAATTCCATCAATATTTACCATGATGGCATCTTTGATTGCTTGCGCTCCATCATAATCCTCTTGCTCCATCCGGCCATTGATTAATGGAATGTGGGTTTCAATACCAATCCTAAGAATATTTCACCTAACATAATATTATATCTCTGTGTATAATACTGTGTCGTATGCCATTCGGTAAAATTTATTGATAAACCAGTATGTCAACTTTCAACCATATTTATTTTATTTAGTGCCTAAATGTTGTCGTTTTGGTAAAAAATTTCTCTCACAACCTCACCCTTGTATTATAAAATTTAAGGTCAGGTTCCAGATCAGGTATCGTATTCAAAAAAAGTTTTCCTCAAGACAAATCTCCTTTCGTTTTTTGAGTTTTTTTTTATTTCTATGTTGCTTTCATTCATGTTTTTTGTCCTCTCTTTTTTTTTGTTGGAGTATAATTGGTTAGTTGCCGCTAGCTGTTGGCTGGCATGGTTGGTAAATGTTGCATGTTTCTTTTTTGCGCTGTTGCCGTTTTGCCTTTGGGCCTATTGGTTTTCAGTTTATTGGTTGTTAGTTGCTGGGTGTTAGGTTAATGGGTTGGTTGGGGTACTACCTTTCTTTGCAATCGGTTTTGTGTGGATTGTTGTGGTGTACTTTGAACTAAATAGTAGAGATTTGTGGAATGAAGGTAAGAGAGGTTATCAGGATTATAGAATCAGACGGTTGGCTTTTAGTAAGGACAAAGGGAAGTCACAGGCAATTCCATCATTCATCTAAAAAAGGAACAGTAACAATAGCCGGAAAACCAAGTGACGATTTAGCAATCGGAACCCAAATCAGCATTTTTAAACAATCAGGACTAAAATAAATAGCCATGTCAAAATATTTAATCGTTATTGAAAAAGCAAAAAACAATTACGCTGCTTACGCTCCCGATGTATTGGGCTGCATTGCCACAGGGGATACAATTGAACAAACTATAAAAGAGATGAAATCAGCCCTTGAATTTCATTTTGAAGATTTAGAGGTTATCCCGGAGCCAAAAAGCCTTAAATGGCATATAGAAAATGAGGTATTTGAATTTGATGCCCCAAACAGCTTTATTACTACCGTTGAAATGGATTTAGAAAAAGCAGCATAAAATAAATCAGGAAGAACGTTATTTATTTTATCACTTGGCATACGGGGATTGCATCCTTTTAATTTTGTTTGCAAACTTGTTCACGGAAACCCCTGAGAATTATTGGAAGGACGGACATAAACGAATTGCAATAATTATGGCCTTATGTAGCTGGTGTGGTTTCTTTTTTTTTGGTGCAATCATTTATTGTTTCGTATGAAGAAAAAATAAACACCCAACTCACCCGCAGGGGCCGCAAAATGAGTCAAGGCTATTTGTTCAGGCTAATAACAGAAGATATTGCAGAAAGCAATACACGGGATTTATGAGTTAAATATCTTATGGAAGGAGAAAAAGACCGTATTTTTATTTTGGTTCCTGATTAACAAGTTTCACCACTTGAAATAAAATAACATTAAAAAAAGAGGAATTACAACAAGCTGTTTGGTAAATGTTTAATACAAGGTTAATTGCTAAATACAGCTCTCCTATTTACATTTATTCTGCCTTTAAAAGTTGCCTTAATGTATCCGCAAAAATAAATAGTTCTTCAAAGCTATTATAAAGCGGAACCGGAGCTACTCTTATTACATTTAGTTCCCGCCAGTCGGCAAAAATTCCCAGCGGCATCAACGTATCAAAAATGGCTTTGGCATTTTCATTAACCGAAATAGAAACCTGGCAACCTCGTTGGCTGGCATCCTGCGGCGTAATGATGGTGAATTTTTGGTCGGGCTGGTTGATATGGTTGAGCGCAAAAAATAAGTAATCGCTTAAGGCCTTACTTTTCTCCAATAAGTTATCAAACCCTGCGGCTTTAAAAACTTCCAGCGATGCTTTGTGGGCAGCCAGTAACATAATCGGACTGGTGCTCATGCTCCAGCTTTCCGCGGTTGCAGATGGGGTAAACGTCTTTTCCATTTTAAAGCGATTGGAAATATTATTGCCCCACCATCCTTCCAAACGAGGCAACTTATTATCGCTTAAATGGCACTCATGCACAAATGCGCCGGCAATAGCACCCGGACCACTGTTTAAATATTTATAGTTGCACCAGGCTGCAAAATCTACTTCCCAATCATGCAGTTGCAATTTGATATTACCCGCAGCATGTGCCAGATCAAAACCTGCATAGGCGTCAGCTTTATGCGCTGCTGAGGTAATTGCATTGATGTCGAAAACCTGCCCGGTATAATAATTTACGCCACTGAACAAAACCAATGTCACCGAATCTTTATGTGCTTCAATCGTAGCCAAAATATCTTCTGTTGTTATTAGTTCAGTTCCTTCTTTCGGATGCACTTCAATGATGGCATCTGCAGGGTCAAAGCCATGCAGCCTCACCTGCGATTGAAAAGCATATTGATCTGAAGGAAATGCCTTTGCTTCACAAATGATTTTATAGCGGGTTTTGGTTGGTTGGTAAAATGAGATCATCAACAAGTGCAGGTTCACCGTAAGATGATTCATCGTTACAAGCTCTTCCTGCTTTGCACCAATGATATCAGTTAGTAGGGGAGTGATATGTTGGTGATAATTCAGCCACGGATCGTTTCCTAAAAAGAAACCTTCCACACCAAAGTTGGCCCAGCCATCCATTATTTTCAGTATTTCTTCCTGGGTTGTTTTTGGCTGAAGTCCTAAGGAGTTACCTAAAAAATAGGCAGCTCTTTTTCCACGCAGGTAAGGGGCATAAAACTGTTCCCTGAATGAACTTAGTTTATCCTGGCTATCTAATTCCTGTGCATAGTTTAATGTATATTGATGTGGCATGCTGTTATTTTATTGATTGAATAAATTGGGATAATCGCTGATGATTCCATCAACACCTAGCTGCTTCAATTGGTTGATTGTTGGTGCATCATTTACAGTCCAGGGTATTACTTTTATATTTTTTGCATGGCAGGCATCTACCAATGCTTTATTAACCAACTGATGCGCCGGACTGTAAATGG
>JBBQQP010000014.1:0-23286 GCA_038215675.1 Chitinophagales bacterium
GGTGTAAAGATCAATGGCACTAAAATATTGACATTAAAAAGGCTCCGGTTTTCCAGGGCCTTTTTAATGTCTTAAACTTTTAGATGGTAAATAGACTGAGGCTTCTCAGTAATTTTTTGAAATTGGAGTTGGATAGAGCAGGAGATTTAATAAAGGCGTGTGTTTTAATGGAAATGTAATGCACCTCTGAAGGATGCTGTGCGGTGAGTAAGATTGTTGGTTGATACGATTTCCTTATCAGTGAAGTTGTGAAAAGTCCCGATTGCAGGATTGATGTTTATGATGTTAAGCGTATAAAGTAATGCTCTTCTTTTTTAGCTGAATTATTACAAAGGTGTGATGCTATTTACAAAAAAAATTTTCAATAATTGTTCTGCTTTTAGGTGTAGTACCAGCTAAACGAGTAGATTTTATTCGACACATTTTAAGGCGGATTTATACCCCGAAATAGGTCATACCCTTTTAACATTGTAGAACTTCAGCAGAACAGGATAAAAAAGCTGGATTTATTAAATTAACAATAAATAGAAAACAACGATATTAAAGAACGGATAAAAATATTCTTTGTCTGCCACAAAAAAATCCCGGACTTAACTCCGGGATTTTCTGTTATCAATTTATTTAAAGCAACTTATTCTTTGTTATCTTTTCGAAGATTGCTATGCTTTCTGCTGTAGGCAAAATAAATAACAAAGCCGATTGCCAACCATCCAAATAATCTTAACCAGTTTGTCCAACCCAGGCCAAAAATCATAGCTGAACAAACAATGATACCTAAAATTGGTACAGCCGGAACCCAGGGCGTCTTAAATTGCCTGACAAGATTGGGTTCTGTTTTTCTTAAAATAATTACGGCAGCACAAACCAGAATAAATGCAAATAAAGTTCCAATGCTGGTCATATCACCTACGATGTCGCCTGGTACAAAGGCAGCAAACAATCCTACCAATATCAGGATTATTAAATTGGCTTTGTAGGGCGTTTTGTATTTAGGATGTACTTCGCTGAAAATCTTAGGCAATAATCCATCGCGGCTCATGCTATAGAATACCCGGCTTTGTCCCAGTAACATCACCAAAATCACCGATGAGAAACCGGCCAGAATTGCAATGGTGACCAGCTTGCTCAACCATTGATAGCCTGGCATAAATTTGTCAATTGCCGCTACTACCGAAGCCTCTTTACCAGTTGTTCTGAAAAATTCAACTGGCGCCATTCCTGTTAGTACGTGCGCAAACAAAATATATAAAACAGTACACACCGCAAGCGAACCTAAAATACCTATGGGCATAGCCGTCTTAGGGTTTTTAGTTTCCTGGGCTGCCGTGCTCACGGCATCAAAGCCAATGAACGCAAAGAACACAACACCGGCAGCTCCGAGTATTCCCATGATACCACCAAAACTGTGATCAATGCCCTGGTGATCTGTATAAACAGACGTTTCCGGTATGTATGGTGTGTGATTGGAAGGATTGATAAAATCCCATCCAAGTATAATAATAATGATAACGATGGCAACTTTTGTAATAACAATAATACCATTTACAAATGCCGATTCCTGTGTTCCTCTTATTAATAATAAACTAAGTAACGTAACAATTCCCAATGCGGGAAGATTGATCAAACCATGTTCTCCCGTTAATGCGGAAATTTCGAAAGGTGAGTGGCACCACTGATATGGAATTGCATTCCAATGCAATACATTTACCAGGAGGTTATTGAGGTATTCGCTCCATGCTATGCCTACCGTAGCAGCTCCCACTGCATATTCCAGCACAAGATCCCAACCAATTACCCAAGCCAGCAATTCACCCATGGTTGCGTAAGTATAAGTATAGGCACTACCTGAAATTGGTATAGAGGATGAAAGTTCTGCATAACATAAACCCGCCAATGCACATCCAATTGCGGCCACAATAAAACCAATGGTTACAGAAGGTCCCGCATTTTGCGCTGCTGCTGCGGCAGTTCTTACAAAAAGTCCTGCTCCGATTATAGCTCCTATTCCCAGTGCTACAAGCGACCCCGCACTTAATGTGCGTTTTAATCCACTTCCAGTTTCACCGGCTTCTTCCATCAAGGCCTTCATTGGCTTTTTCTCAAATAAACTCATAAGAATGTTGATTTAATTTATACGAAACGGAAAAATAAGCAATAAAATTTTAAATCAGCAACCCCACTTATTTTTTTGCAACAAAGGATGGATAACAAGCATTAAATATTATATTGCGAACCTAATTATCATATATGGAGATAAAGCCCAATAAGCCAAACCGACTCACATTATTTATTGGTATAGCCCTTGTTGCAGGTATTATTGCAGGTTTTATTTTAAACAAAACTTATGTAGGAACAGAGAATACAAAAATAGCCAATGCAGAACTGCAAGCTAAAAATTTACAGGATAAAATGAAGGCGTATGAAGCCATAAAAGATAGTACCGCTTTTAATGCTTTAGTGGCAATTCAACAAAATGTACTCGTTCAAAAAAAGCAGGCCGAAGCAGGTTTGTTAATCAACGATAATGAAAGTAATTCGTTTGCTCATATTCAATTGTTTTCAGACTCCCTTAAGTCCATTAATAACAGTTTCGCTGCATTAAGAGATACCTCCAATACTGCATACAAACAATTACTAAAACAAAAGGAATTGGTCTCCTTTCAAAAAAACGAAAGCCTGAAGGAACGAGATAAAAAGTTAGATTGGTTCACCATATTGGCTGATATTTTTCTACGGCTCATCAAGATGATTGTGGCGCCGCTCGTGTTTACTACACTGGTGGTAGGTGTGGCAAAGCTGGGCGATATAAGTGCTGTTGGACGCATTGGAGGTAAAACCCTGCTTTGGTTTATCAGTGCTTCTCTACTAAGTCTTTTATTGGGGATGATATTGGTGAATATTTTTAAGCCTGGGATAGCCATGAATTTAACCCTGCCTGACGCCAATGCCAGCACGGGCATTGATAAAGCAGCGCTTACCATTAAGGATTTTTTCTACCATGTTTTTCCTGCCAGTGTGATTGATGCAATGGCTAAAAATGAAATACTGCAGATTGTGGTGTTTGCCCTTTTCTTTGGAGTGGCCGCTGCAGCAATTGGCGATTATGCAAAACCAGTGGTTCACGCACTGGATGCCATTGCCCATATCATTTTAAAAGTAACGGGTTATGTAATGAATTTTGCGCCGTTGGCTGTTTTTGGAGCCATGGCTGCCATCATTGCAAAACAAGGGATCGGTATTTTAAAAACCTATTCCATTTTTATCGGCGAGTTTTATTTCGGCCTGTTGATTTTGTGGATATTTTTAATTATGGCAGGTGCTTTATTTGTCGGGAAGCGGGTATTTACTTTAATCAAAAGAATGAAGGAACCCATCTTGCTGGCCTTTAGCACATCCAGTAGTGAAGCCGCCTTTCCTAAAACAATGCTTGAGCTGGAGAGATTTGGCTGCAAGGATAAAATCGTGAGTTTTGTTTTGCCGTTGGGTTATTCCTTTAACCTCGATGGCAGTATGATGTACATGACGTTTGCTTCTTTATTTATCGCACAAAGCTATGGAATGGATATACCGTTGGCTACCCAGATAACGATGTTGCTGGTGCTGATGTTAACGAGTAAAGGGATCGCTGGTGTGCCAAGAGCTTCGCTGGTAGTGATTGCCGGAACCTTATCCAGCTTTAATATTCCGGAAGCAGGAATTGCTTTATTATTGGGAATAGATCCGTTACTTGATATGGGACGAAGCGCAACCAATGTAGTAGGTAACAGTATTGCTACTGCGGTGGTAAGTAAATGGGAAGGCGAATTGGGCGATGGACATCATGAGGCAATTGCATAAAGAATGAAATCACTCATTACCTTTGCCCTGGTTGGAAGTAAAAATAAAATAAGAATAAATCGTCTGGTATAGATGATTCAATATTTACAGATTAGAACTATTTAACTCATGCTTAACTTCATCTTTTTATTTAATTGGACAGAATTATTACAGCCACAATGGTATATTGATAATGGAGGATTGTGGTTCATCGTATTTGTTGTTTTTGCCGAAACCGGATTATTTGCAGGTTTCTTTTTGCCAGGTGACTCCTTATTATTTGTAACAGGTATTTTTAGTGACAATCTGGTAAAAACGGCATTGGGAATTAACCTGGATAGCTCTTTTCTAAACCTGGTGATTCTGGGAATTGTAATATCGATAGCGGGTGTGATTGGTAATTTCGTCGGATACTGGTTTGGAAGTAAAAGCGGCCCTTTTTTATTTGAACGAAAAGATACTTTTTTGTTTAAGAAAAAATATTTGTGGCAGGCAAAGGAGTTTTATGATAAACATGGTGGTGGTGCTATTGTGATGGCCAGATTCTTACCCATCATCCGCACCTTTGCTCCTATTGTTGCAGGCATTGTGGCCATGGATAAAAAGAAGTTTACGTTCTACAATGTGGTGGGTAGTTTTGCCTGGGTTTTTTCAATGTTATTTGCTGGTCATTATTTGCAGATCTTATTTTTAAAGTGGTTCAATTTTGATCTGAAGCAACACCTTGAAGTGATTGTAATCGGAATTGTTTTAATTACGACCGCACCTATCTTTATAAAATTAATTTTTGGGAAAGCTAAAAACCCTTCACAGGATATTTCCGCTTAA
Source organism: Chitinophagales bacterium (assembly GCA_038215675.1). Classification (GTDB taxonomy): domain Bacteria; phylum Bacteroidota; class Bacteroidia; order Chitinophagales; family Chitinophagaceae; genus Ferruginibacter. Next base: position 4,645 of record JBBQQP010000014.1, read on the forward strand.
AGGATAAGAATGAATCAACGATCGAATGCTATTTTTAATATTACTGTTTTGGTAGCTGCCCTCGGCTACTTTGTTGATATCTACGACCTGCTGTTGTTTCAGATAGTAAGGGTAGAAAGCCTGAAGGATATGGGACTTTCAAATGCACAGGTGAAATCCGCAGGGGAATTTATCATCAGTATTCAGATGATTGGTCTGTTGATAGGTGGCATCATATGGGGAGTGATGGGGGATAAAAAGGGAAGGTTAAGCGTTTTGTTTGGCTCCATCATTTTATATTCCATTGCCAATATAATAAACGGATTTGTTCAAACCCCTAACCAGTACGCACTCACAAGGTTTTTTGCAGGGATAGGCCTTGCCGGCGAACTGGGGGCAGGGATTACCCTGGTATCCGAACTGGTAAGTAAAGAGAAAAGAGGTTTGAGCACTTCTCTTGTTGCAGGTATCGGATTAACAGGAGCAGTAGCCGCTTATTTTATTTCACTCAATTTTGACTGGCGCATCTGTTATTTTATTGGTGGCGGCCTGGGCTTTTGTCTATTGCTGTTGCGGATATCCGTTTTTGAAAGTGGTATGTTTAGCAAGATAAAACAGCAGCAGGTACAGCGGGGAAATTTCTTCATGTTCTTTACCAATAAACTTCGTTTTAAAAAATATATGCTGGCCATTTTAATTGGTTTACCTACCTGGTATGTGATTGGAATATTGGTTGCTTTCTCAAATGATTTTGGTGTAGCATTTGGTTTTTCAGAAGAAGTATCGCCCAAAAAATCAACCATGTTTGCCTATGTTGCAATCGCAATTGCAGATGTAGTGGTTGGCCTGGTAAGCCAGTGGCTGGGCAGCAGAAAAAAGGCGCTGTTTATATTTTATATCCTTACCATCATTTCAATCTTTTTTTACTTTACCCAGCAAAACGGCAACGCTGCCGGCATGTATGTAATTTGTGCAGCACTTGGCTTTAGTACTGGTTTCTGGGCCATTTTTGTTACCATGGCTGCTGAACAGTTTGGAACAAACTTAAGGGCCACGGCGGCAACTACCGTACCCAATATGGTCAGAGGCGCATTGCCTCTAATGTTGTTGCTTTTTAAAAGTTTACAATCCCTTACTGGTGATTATATTACTGCGGGTTGGATAACCGGTGCAATAGTAATGGCCATTAGTTTGGTAGCCGCCTGGTTTACCGAAGAAACTTTTGGAAAAGATTTAAATTATGTGGAAAGTTAGGTAATGAGAAATGAATTATGAGTAATGAGCAATGAGCAATTAGCAATTAGTAATGAGTGATGAGTAGTGAGCAATAAGCAATGAGCAATTAGCAATTAGTAATGAGTAATGAGCTATGAGTGGTGAGTAATGAGACAGAGCAATGAGCAATGAGCAATGAGTAATGACCAATGAGTAATGAAAAATGAATGAATACTAATCCGAAGTAATCTTTAATTGGGAATTGTAAAAAGTGAATGGTGAATTGTCAAAGAGAAAAATACAATTATCATGCTTTTATTCACTACGTTTAAATCTATTTATACTATCTGTATCTTGATCAATAATAAAAAACAGCTAACACGAAAACCTAGCACGAAACTCCAGGTCTGTTAATAGTTATCCAAATCTATTGCCCAATGAAACTCTGGCGCAATAATTACGTTCATAGATTCATTATAATCTTTATGAATAAAAAAATTATTTTAGTGGCCATTGTTTTATTTTGCTCGCTTGCAATGAATGCGCAAAAATTAACCACAATAGTTAACTACGTAACCAGTGCTACTGAAGACGATCAAAACATCATCTATTACCAACAGGGACAGTCGTTGACATGGGATGACTTTAAAGGGAAACCTGCGCAGGGTAGTGATGCGGCTGCATTGACCAATGCAGGGTTTGGTCTGAAACTGGCGTTCCGGCGGGTTGATAATATTTCGCAATTAGTGATTAATGTAAACTGTAATTTTTCTAAAAAAGATTCATGGGTAAGAAAGGGTAACAACACGCCTTATATTTTAAATCATGAACAAAAGCATTTTGATATTGCCTATTTTCATACCCTTTTATTTATTCAAAAATTAAAGTCAGCCACCCTTACCAATAGTAATTACGCCGCGGTGATTGAAAAGATTTACAAAGAAACAGCCACCGAAATGGGAACGATGCAAAATCAATACGATGGTGAAACGAGTCATAGCCGAATATCAAAGCAGCAACAACTTTGGGATGAAAAAATAAGTGAACAATTGCGGCTGGTAACAACAAAATAAAAAAGAAGGTTAAGTTCGTTTACCACATCTCGTTTACCAGGCATTCCCTAAATATTTACAATCAATACCGGTATTTTAAGATCGTGTCTTACGGTATTCACCGTTTCGCCATAAATAAAGTCTTTTAACCCGGTGTGGCCATGGGCTCCCAACACCAGCATATCTGCATCGAACTCCTTTGCAATCCGAACAATTTCTTTCGCCCGGTTTCTAAACCCGAGGTGACCAACAGCCTGCAAGCCTCGCTTTTGTAATGCATTGATATACCAATCCATTCTTTCCTGGTCGGCCCTTGTTTCATAATCATCACTGTCTCGCCCAAGTAGTTTTGCAGAAGCACTTTCAACAACGTGTAGCAGCAAATACCGTGTATTGTCTTTTCCTTGTCCAATAGCAAACTCTATTAGTTTTTTGTCGTTGTCGCTAAAATCCAATGCAATGGCTATATTTTTAAATTCGGGTATCACCAGGTTATTAATTGTGTTTAAATCCGGGTGCATCCGGATAGATACAATATTGTTTACCCTGGCCATCACTGGAAATACAATCGTGTAAATTAGTAATGTCAGGAACAGTAATCCCAAAATTGAAAGAATGATTTTAGGAAAAAGTTCTTCAGCCTGAAAAACACCAGCCGCCTCATTGAGGAGCATTTTTAAATTTAAAAAGATCAGTACGGTAGCAATGATCCAGGCAGTAATTTTAGTAACCGGACCAATAACAAAATTGCCCATTGTTTTTTTATCACTTACAAAATGTATCAATGGAATAATCGCAAAGCCCAACTGCAAACTCAGCACTACCTGGCTCAATACCAACAAAGCATCTACCTTCTCTTCTCCGTAAATAATAATCACGAACAGGGCCGGGATGATAGCCAGCAGCCTGGTTATCAAACGTCTTACCCAGGGATTGATCCGCAAACTTAAATAGCCTTCCATAATAATCTGCCCGGCAAGTGTTCCGGTTATGGTACTACTTTGCCCGGCAGCGATCAATGCGATGGCAAAAATTTGAGGTGCCAAATTACCCAAAAATCCGGGCAATAAGCGGTGGGCTTCCTTTATTTCTGCCACATGCGAATTGCCTGTTTTAAAGAATACCGTGGCTGCTAAAATCAGGATAGCCGCATTAACAAGAAACGCAAGATTTAAAGCAATGGTAGTGTCGATCCGGTTAAATTTCAAAGCCTGTTTTATACCTGCGTCCGTGCGCTCTATCTTACGGGTTTGCACCAATGCAGAATGCAGGTAGAGGTTGTGTGGCATCACCGTAGCGCCAATGATACCGATGCCAATATACAATGCCTCATCCGTAAGGTGCGATGGAATAAAGCCATGGGCTATTTCACCTAAATCGGGTTTTGCAAAAATGATCTCTATCAAAAATGAAATTGCTACCACTGCCACCAGGGTGATGATAAAGGCTTCCATTTTGCGCATGCCCATTTTTTGTAAGTACAGCAAAAGAAAGGTATCCAACACCGTAATGGATACCCCCCAAATTAATGGAAGACCAGTGAGTAATTGTATACCGATGGCCATACCCAATACCTCTGCAAGATCGCAGGCGGCAATAGCCACTTCCGCCAATAGGTACAATGCAAAGTTTACGATTCGTGGGTAGGTTTCCCGGTTAGCCTGCGCAAGGTCACGGCCTCTTACGATGCCTAATCTTGCAGAGAGACCCTGTAATAATAACGCCATCAGGTTGCTCATGAGCAGTACCCAGATTAAACTGTATCCAAACTTGCTGCCTCCTGCCAGATCGGTAGCCCAATTGCCCGGATCCATATAACCTACACTGATCAGGTAAGCGGGGCCAAGGAAAGAAAATATTCTTCTCCAGCCTTTTTTTTGATTGGTGGTATCTATGCTTTGGTGTACTTCACTTAAAGACGTATCGGTATTTGAATACTTAATCATGGTGCACAAAAATATTTTTTGCAACCTGCTCGCTAATGATACAAGCTGCATATTTTAATACTTTAATTTCTACGGATCCATCAAAGCTCAGGCGCATGTTCACTTTTATTTCTGTGCCTATGCCAATGTGATAATGTTTTAATAGCTCCAGCATTTCCGGCGACTGGTTGCTTACCGAGCTAACGATCACATTTTCCTTTACCGGCACATCTGCTATACTTACCTGTTTGATTACGGTCATTTTCCCATTTACATCTGGTATGGGATCACCATGCGGATCTGCCTGCGGATAATTAAGAAAAGCATCTAGTTTTTGAATCAATTCAATACTGCTCACATGCTCCAATTCTTCTGCAATATCGTGTACCCTATCCCACTCAAAACCCAGTTTGGTTACCAAAAAATATTCCCATAACCGGTGCCGCCTCACTATACTGAGCGCTATTTTATTCCCCAGTGCATTCAGTCTGAAGCCTTTGTACTTCTCATACTCCAGCAGCTTCTTTGTTTGTAATTTTTTTAGCATATCCGTTACAGAGGCCGGCCGGGTTTGAATTTCGTTCGCCAACGAATTAGTGGTAACAACTTCTGATTGCTGCTGCAGGTGATAAATACTTTTGATATAGTTTTCTTCTGAAATAGTGAAGTTCATACTGCCTAAATTAATGTTTAGACAAATCTAAAAAATAAAATTTGGTTTGCCAAAAAATGGAAACTTTGTTTTTCTGATGTAGAGGAAGTGAAGTAAGTGGGCTTTTTAGGACACCGATCAATATCATTTTAACCGATCAATTTGCTTTTGCTACCAGCATTACCAAAAGACGATTTAGTCGACTTATGCTCACTATTAGGAGGAGAATTTTATTCAAGACACTATTTAAAACCAATAAATTTAGTGAAATGATTGAAACAGAAACGGGTGAACCATTCCAGGCCATTCAACCAATTTGTGTTTTTAAAAATGCAGGCTCGTTTAAAAAAGAGGTATTATTCTTGAATGGAATTACAGATACGTCTGCCATAATAATAAATTAATTTCTACGTTTGAATAGCAGTGAAACTTTAAAATGCAATGAATATTTCTAATTTTTACTTTCTAAATATCCGGGCAGATTACTATTTTAAAATTGCGTACCCAATACCCAATAATTATAGGTGCCATCCTCTTTTCCTAAAATTTACCGTTAACTTGCAGGCCAATTTAAATTTATCTGAATCATGAGTTTTAATAATTTCAAAGTTCCTTTTGCTGTGAATGAGAATTACAGTAAACGTGTTGCCTATTTTTCAATGGAGTTTGCGGTACACCAGCCTTTAAAAATTTATAGTGGTGGTCTTGGATTCTTATCCGGTTCTCACATGCGTAGTGCATACGAATTAAAACAGAATTTAGTGGGCATTGGTATTTTATGGAAATATGGTTACTACGACCAGGCCCGCAATGCCGATCAAACCTTGCAAGTGCAATGGAATGAAAAAATATATAATTTTTTAGAAGATACGGGTATAAAATTCCAGATCAGTATTCACGACAATCCAATTTGGGTGAAGGCATGGTATCTAAATCCATCTACGTTTAACAGTGCACCGATGTTTTTATTGAGTACTGATTTACCTGAAAATGACTACGTAACGCAAACCATTACCCACCGTTTGTACGATGGTAATGTTGCTACTAAAGTTGCCCAGTTTATATTATTGGGTGTTGGTGGTGCCAAGCTGATGGACGAAATTAATTTCAATCCGGAATTGTATCATTTGAACGAAGCGCATGGGTTAAGTGCAGCCTTTTATTTATACAGGAAATTTGGAAATATTGAAGAAGTAAGAAAGCGTCTTGTATTTACTACGCACACACCGGAAGAAGCCGGTAATGAAAAGCATGACATTTATTTATGTCAGAAGATGAGCTATTTCTGCGGAATGGAACTCGATGAAGTTAGAAGACTTACGGGTATTGAAGATGACCAGTTCAATCATTCCTTAGCGGCTTTGCGTTTTGCAAAACTGGCCAATGGTGTATCTCAATTACATGGTGAAGTGAGTCGCAAGATGTGGGGTAAGTATCCAAATATCTGTGAGATTAAATCCATTACCAATGCTCAAAACTGGACTTACTGGGCAGATAAACAACTGTACAAAGCCAAGGTGGATGGTAACGATGTGTGGTTTGACGACCGTAAAAGATTTTTGAAAAAAAGAGCAATGGATCTGGTTGCAGACCAAACCGGAAAATTGATGGATCCGGATGTATTAACGATTGTGTGGGCCCGCCGTTTTGCGGGTTATAAAAGAGCCGAGTTACTTACCAGGGATCATAAAAGATTTGAAGCATTGTTAAGCAATACCAAATACCCTGTGCAGATTATCTGGGCTGGAAAACCTTATCCATTGGATTACCCCGCCATCAACGATTTTAACCACCTGGTGCACTTAAGTAAGCAATATAAAAATGTCGCGGTATGTGTTGGCTACGAATTGTCATTGAGCAAGCGTTTAAAACAGGCATCGGATGTTTGGCTGAATAATCCGAGGGTGCCAAGGGAAGCGAGCGGAACCAGTGGTATGACCGCTGCTATGAACGGTGCAGTTAACCTGAGTACAAATGATGGATGGATTTGTGAATTCATCAACAATGGTAACAACGGTTTTGTGGTGCCACCGATTGATTATGAAAATATTCATGTGCAGGAACAGGATGAATATGATTTAAACAAATTGTACGAAATATTAGAAAATGATATTTTGCCTTTGTATTATGATGATAAAGACACCTGGAGAAATATTATGAAGAATGGCATGAACGATGTACAGGTTCAGTTTGATAGTAATCGAATGGCAGATGAATACTACGAAATACTTTACAAATAAATAAACGATTGAATTACAAAAATGGCCTCCTGAAAAGAGGCTTTTTTTGTATCTTTTTACACCATCGTTTAGATAGAATCCTTTATCCGGGTATGCGCAATCAGTTGGCAATTTTTATGTTAATGATGTGGATGTTTGCAGCGTCCTGTGTTAAGGAAAAGCCTGCTGAGCGAACGTATATCTACACTCCACCTCCTGCCGTTGTTGTTCCTCCGCTTGTAAATGACACCACTTCACCAAGATCATATTTAGCTTTGGGCGATTCTTACACCATTGGTTAGTCGGTGCCGGTAACAGATCGTTTTCCGGTGCAAACTGTAAAATTTTTGATGGCGCAGGCGGTTAAATTTGATACTCCGGAAATCATCGCACAAACCGGATGGACCACAGGAAATTTGATAAGCACACTCGATTTTTCAGTTCCTGTTAAATCATCCTACGAAATAGTGATACTATTAATTGGTGTGAATAATCAGTACCAGGGAAGGTCGAAGCAGGAGTATACAGACCAGTTTTTAATATTGCTCAATAGGGCCATTTTCTATGCCGGCAACAATAAAAAAAAAGTCATCGTATGATCGAACCCTGATTACAGCCTTACCCCTTTTGCAAGCGGTAGCAATAAAGCATTGATTGCTCGGGAAATTGATTCTTTCAATGTGATCAATAAAACAATTGCAGCCTATGCAGGCATAAATTATTTAGACATCACACCTGCTTCAAGACTTGCCGCAAATGACAAAACCCTGGTAACAACCGACGGTTTGCATCCCTCGGGTATTCAATATAAACTATGGGCAGATGGCCTTGTACCAATCATAAAGAATGCCCTTAAATAACTTCGTCCTTTTCAATTTTAATTTACCATTCATCCTGAATTGATATTTGCAGTTGTAAGATTTGTACAATCTTTACACCCGTAATAGTAACTAAAATGAAACCCGCTTCCAAAAAGATAATTTACTTTCTAAACGATTTTATTCTCACCAATTTCAATACACCTCCTCCAACCCGTTAAAAGGTTAGGATATGCTGCATGTGGTTCCAGGCGCAAAGGAATTGTCGTATTTGCCTTAAAGATTTTGATGACCCCACATACTGCGTTCACAACTTTCTCAGGCTATAACAGCTTTTATATTTCATCGTCAGTGGAAATCATTGTGGTGGGTCTACCACTACCTATTTATATTCATTTCTTAAACCTAAACCTACACTTAACATGGCAACTCAAGAGTTGATCAAATGGGGATTGATCATTGGTATCCCCCTGTTCGTACTAATTTTTTACAAATTTATTCTTCGTGTATTCTTTGGCGTGGTAATAGTGCCGGAGGACAGGATTGGGCTGGTAACTAAAAAGTTCGTACTCTTTGGTAACCAGCAGTTACCCGAAGGCCGCATTCTTGCAACCGAAGGCGAAGCCGGCTACCAGGCACAAACATTGCCTCCGGGGTTGTACTTTGCAAAATGGATCTGGCAATATGATATTACGTTTCAGCCATTTACCATTATCGCAACAGGGCAGCTTGGTTTAATATTGGCGAAAGATGGGGCTGAGCTGGAAACAGGTTCTATCCTCGGCCGAAAAGTAGACTGCGATAGCTTTCAGGATGCGGTGGCCTTTTTAAAAAATGGTGGAAGAAAGGGAAGGCAAACGGCCATCATAGCCCCTGGATCTTACCGGATCAATACTTTTTTATTCAGTGTTGAAATGACGGATATGACCAATATTCCGGATAACGCAGTAGGGGTGGTAACCACGCAGGAAGGCAAGCCGTTGGAAGAAGGACAGATTGCCGGAAAGATCATTGACGGGCATAATAAATTTCAGGACGTGGATATATTTATGAACAACGGTGGTTACAAAGGTTTGCAGGAACAGGTGATACTGGCAGGCACCTACTTTTTAAATCCCTGGTTCACCCGGGTAGAGATGGTAAGCATGACGGAGATAGCCATTGGGCATGTGGGTGTGGTAATTAGTTATGTGGGCAACGAGGGCATTGATTTAAGTGGTATAGAATTTAAGCATGGCAACATCGTTAGCCGTGGCAGTAAAGGCGTGTGGGCCGAGCCGTTAGGGCCTGGTAAATATCCCATCAATCCATTTATTATGAAGGTAGAACTGGTGCCAACCACCAACCTGGTGTTGAACTGGGCCAACGCAAGAAGCGAAAGTCACCAGCTCGATAAGCATCTATCTACCATTACGGTTCGTAGTAAGGATGGATTTCCTTTTAACCTGGATGTGTCGCAGATCATTCATATACCAACAACCGAAGCGCCTAAGGTAATTGCCCGCTTTGGTAATATGAATAACCTGGTGAGCCAGGTGCTGGAACCCACCATCGGCAACTACTTCCGCAACAGCGCACAGGATAGTGATGTTATTGCGTTTTTAGGTACCCGTAAGGAGCGGCAGGAGTCTGCAAGAATGCACATTGGCCGGGTGCTGGATCAATATAATGTAAATGGCGTAGATACGCTGATAGGCGACATTGTACCACCGGAAAGTTTAATGAAAACACTGACCGATCGTAAAATTGCAGAAGAACAGAAAGTGACCTATGAAACAGAAATGAAGGCGCAGGAAACAAGACAAACCCTGGAAAAGGAAACAGCGATTGCTGATATTCAAAAGGAAATTGTAAAGGCCGATCAAGGGGTATTAATTGCAGAACGCATTGCGGATGCTTCTGTAAAAAAAGCAACCGGTGAAGCGAACAGTGTTCGTTTGCAATCTACTGCGGAGGCCGACAGATTGAGATTGCTTGCCAATGGGGATGCAGAAAAAATACGGGTGCTTGCAAAGGCCAATGCAGAACAGATTGAATTACTGGCAAGGGCCAATGCGGAACAAATTACTTTGACCGGTAATGCGGAAGCGGAGAAGATTCTGGCCATCGGTAAGTCAAATGCAGAATCGTATAAGTTGTCGGTAGAAGCAATGGGTGGCAATAACTTTACCCAGCTAAAAGTGATGGAAGCCATCGGTACACAAAACATCAAAATAATGCCGGATATTTTAATTGGCGGCGGTGGAGATGCAGCCAATGGACCGATCAGTGGTTTGCTGGGTTTGAAATTGCTGGAAGAAGTGGCAAAGAGAAATGATTCAGTTGAAAAGAATTAATAAAAAATCAATTACCATCTTTCTTCAGTTGAAGAAGGATGGCAATTATTAAAACGAATTTAACTTCAACCTTATTGGTAATCGGTTGTATCCTCAGATATTATTGGGTTCATTAAATAGTTATATTTGGTTTTAATAAACAGGTGCTAGAATTAAACATTTTTATCTTCTTAAATACCCTAATTTCTATTGTGTATGGCTATAAGCTTAGTGAAAGGACAAAAAATTAATATTGGATTATCAAAAATAAGCGTAGGATTGGGGTGGACTCCCAATGAAGGAACCGGAAGCGATTTCGACTTGGATGCGTCTGCTTTTATGATTGATGCAAACCGGTTGATACCGGCGGAGGAATATTTCGTTTTTTATGGCAATACAGATTCCCCGGATACCGCCCTTCATCATACCGGGGATGACCCAACAGGGGGCAACAGTGCAGATGGTGACGATGAAATTATTCAGGTTGATATTGCTAAAATAAATGCAGGCATTACAGAAATTCTTTTCGTAGTTACGATTCATGATGCGATCGCACGGAAACAGAATTTTGGACAGGTACGCAATGCTTACATCAGAATTGTGGACGATTCTTCCAATCAGGAAATTGCAAAGTATGAGCTGGACGAAGACTTTTCGATTGAGACAGGTGTGGAATTTGGCCGCTTGTATAAGCGGGAAGGCAACTGGAAGTTTGAAGCATCTGGAATTGGCTACAGGGAAGATCTTTCCTTCTTTCTTTCAAAATATTTTACAGGACAGATAATTAAATAAATGGCATATCCGGGAATTTCCTGATCTTGAAAATTGTGCAAATCTGAACTTGGTAAACACTGTGTTGCAATGAATAACTATAAGCATTTCTCTTTTGATCTCTGGATGACTTTAATCAAATCCAATCCATTGTTTAAAAAACAGCGGGCTCATTTTTTCTTTACCCACTTCAATCCATTACAAAAAAGTATGGAAGAAGTGTTGGATATATTTCGCTTTGTTGACTTAATGTGTAATTCAATTAACGAAAAAACGGGCGGAAATATTGATGCAGACGAGATGTACCTTATGGTAATATATAGATTAGGTGGCAATGCCGCAGCATTCAACGGGGTAGACCTTAAAAGGTTGTGCGCACAAATGGAACAACTGGTATTTGAAAATATGCCCTTGATATATTGTGCTGATACCAAAGATGTTTTAACTGAAATAAAAGGAAAAAATGGAAATACGATGAGTATATTGAGTAATACTGCATTTATAAAAGGTGCTACCTTGCGGACTGTTTTAAAACATTTGCAGATAGACCATTTTTTTGATTTTCAGTTGTATTCCGATGAATGGGGTATATCAAAACCCAATCATCATTTTTTTAAAATAATGTTTGACCAAATTTCATCGCTGCGAAGGGATAATATAGCGCCAGGTGAGGTGGTTCATATTGGCGACAATCCGGTTGCCGACATCGCTGCTGCCAACGCTTTTGGGATGAACAGTTTTTTGATAAACTCAAATGATAAATTAATAACCGATTTTTTAAAATAATGCGTACTACCTTCTCCCTTCATAAAATTGATAATGCGGATAGCTTCAGCTTCAGGCCTGCTGATTACAGCGTATTTAAGTATGGCGATAATGCTACTGCTGAAATATTTGGAACAGCACTGGCAAAAGGATTTATCCGCCACCATGGGCAAGCTTTTCGCCGGGAGCAACAGATTGTCGTAATTTCAAGCCCCTATGCTTTTATACCAACGGCTACTTTTGCTATGAAGAATTATTTTGTTTTTGAAATAAACAGGTGGCTGGCCGAAAATAATCTGCCGGTGGTGCAGGAAACAAAGGTAAACCGATTGGTAACTTACAAGGAAGATTACGGGGAGCTGAATGCGCAGCAAAGAATCGAGCTGATAGGCAACGATGTTTTCCACATTGATAGCACTTTTGTAAAGGATAAAATATTGCTTTTTTTAGATGATATCAGGATAACAGGTAGCCATGAAAAGATGATCACCAAAATGCTGGGTGAGTTTGGCCTTGAAAATGAAATCTACCTGCTGTATTTTGCTGAGCTCACCAATACGGCTATTCATCCCAACATTGAAAACTACCTGAATTACTATGCTGTAAAATCTATCTTTGACCTTAACAGCATTATTCGAAACGAAAGGTTTGCCATCAATACCCGGATAGTAAAGTATATTTTGAATGCAGAGCCGGATGTTTTCCTGATCTTTATACAAAACCATTCTGTCGGCTTTATTAAATTGCTTTACAATATGGCCTTAGGAAACAGTTATCATACAATCGAAGCTTACCAGCAGAACCTTTTAGCCATTAGAAAGGTTTTGGAAACAGGACAGGAAACAGGGCTGGAAAAAGTATCGGGCGAATTTGAGAATAAAATTTGAGAGTATTTATTTTAAGGATCAGATGATAGGTATCTAAAAAATATTGCGGAAAACCTGGGTACCTTGTCAATTTATTATTAAATCTTTTGTAAAAGCAAGATGTTGCCAACACCACAAAAAAAAGTAATATTTCAAAAAAGTGTTTCTCTAATTTCTATAAAAAAAATAAAACGATTATGTCTATCAACTTACAAAAAGGGCAACGTGAAAATATCAACGCCCCAAAATTTACCATCGGTCTTGGTTGGGATACCAACAGTGCAAGTACAGGTTCAGCATTTGATCTGGATGCTTCGGTATTTATACTGGGTGATAATAAAAAAATCATTTCCGACAACCACTTTGTGTTTTACAACAACCTTAAAACTCCTGATGAAGCGGTCATTCACACCGGGGATAATTTAACAGGTGATGGCGATGGCGATGATGAGCAAATTAAAATTGATCTTACAAAAATTACCGACACTGCAAAAGAAATATGTATCGTGGTAACCATCCACGAGGCGGACACAAGGAAGCAAAATTTTGGACAGGTTCGCAATTCATTTATAAGGGTGGTTGATGCTGTTACCAATGCAGAAATTGTGAAGTACGAACTGGAAGAAGATTTTTCTATTGAAACAGCCGTTGAATTTGGCAGAATTTACAACAAAGACGGCCAATGGAAATTTGAAGCCATCGGTGTAGGAATGAAAGGGGGATTAAATGATTATCTAACCAAATACAACTAAACATTATGGCTATTAATTTAGAAAAAGGGCAGCGGATAAACCTTGAGAAAAGTAACGGCACGAAATTGCAAAACATTTGTGTAGGTATTAACTGGGGCGCAATTGAGAAAAAAGGATTGCTGGGTACCAAAAAAGAAGCCGTAGATCTGGATGCAAGTTGCGCTGTGTACGATGCGAAAAAGACATTGATCGATTCGGTTAATTTTAGAAAGCTGATGTCGGATGACCGTAGTATAAAACACAGCGGCGATGATTTAACAGGCGATTTAAATGGAGATGACGGACTGGACAATGAAGTAATTACGCTGGATCTTTCGAAGCTAAACCCCGCGGCAAACTATATTGGTTTTTTTGTAAACAGCTTTAGAGGTCAGGATTTTAAAGAAATTCCTTTTGCATCTATCCGCATCTATGAAGGCACGCCAACAAAAGTTAATCTGGAATATGCACGCTACGATATCGCCAACGATGCATCTTTTGCCGGCAATGTAACCATGATACTGGGTGTTTTTTACAAAAAAAACGAAGACTGGAAGTTCAATGCAATCGGAGTACCTACCAAAGACAAAAGGCTTGAAGAAACAACCGTTACCATACAACAAAATCATCTATAAATTAATTTTATGGCAGACAACCAGTTGGTGCCCCTAAGCACAAACACCCTTATTGACAAAGACGGCAATGTAAACCTGGCGACGATTACAGAAGGTGAGGCAAACAATTATAAATCGCTTACCGGGCAGTTGAACGAGAATGATTCCAACTCCATTTTAAATTATGGAGCAGATATTCAAAATTCCATCTCAAAACAAAGTGATACCTTTTTAAACAATGTAAGGGCTTACAATTCAGGCGAGGTAGGAACATTGATTAACGATCTGCTCGCCGAGCTGAATTACGTAGATGTGGATGAACTGAACCAGGGCGGCTTTAAACGCATAATCTCCAAGATTCCAATATTGAATAAACTGGTAACCGACGTAAAGAAATTGTTTCAGCAGTATGATAAAATAACGGTAAATATTGATAAGATCAGCAATAAGGTAAAGGCTGGAATGATCAACTCTGTGAAGGATAACAGCAGTTTACAAACGATGTTCGAGAGCAATGTGAGCCTTATAAAACAAATGGAAAGCTACATTATCGGCGGACAGATAAAATTTAAACAGTTGGGTGAAGAACTTGCTGTAATGGAAGCAAATGTGGCACAACACCAGGATTACCAGATTGCCGATAAAAGAGAATTTGTAAACCGGCTCGACAAGCGTTTGGCAGATATGAAAATTGTACGCTTTATAATGCTGCAGTCGCTTGCACAAATACGGGTGGTACAAAATAACAATACTTCAATTGCAGAAAAGGCACAGTCGATACTTACTACTACATTACCACTCTGGAAAAACCAGCTTACGCTTGCTGTGGCGCTGCAAAGGCAAAAGCAAAACATAGAGGTGCAGAAAAAAGTGTCAACTACCACCAACACCATTTTGCAGAAGAATGCAGAAATGCTGAAGCAAAACAGTGTAGCGGTTGCAAAGGAAAATGAAAATACGATTGTATCGCTTGACACATTAAAGAATACAACCAAATCATTGATTGATACACTCAATGAAGTAAAACAAATACATGAGCAGGGAACTGAAACCCGGCGTCAGTTAGATGCAGGTCTTCAAAGCCTGGAAACTGAATTAAAAAAAGGGGTAAGAGGTTAATCAAATAATTAATTTAATAAATGCAGGAGGAGGATGAAATATATGCCAGGATAATAAAAGACAGCCAGCAAAAATTATTGGCTTTAGAGTTGTTATCGAATTTTTTCAATCACAAAAATCTGATGGCAGCCCTCATCAAAACGAAAATCATTCACAATCTTTTTCAAAGCAATAGAAATTTAGACATCAATAAACTGGAGCTATTTCACATACAGTTTACGAGCAGCCTGATTGATCTTTTCAGGAAATTAAAAAAAAAGAAAGAACAGCAATACCTTTTAACAGCGGATGAAATACACATTAATGAGGAGGTAATCTTAAAATTACAGGCAGAGCTTTCAGATAACAAATTCCCGGAACAGATGAAGGTTCATGCCCGGCTAATGTCGCAAAAAATAGCGCAGCTCTATAATATGTTGGTCGCAGGAAAATCGGAAGCATTTAGCTGGAGCGAAATTACCAATGAGTCAGGCGCTAAATGCTCGGAATATTATAGGGAAATAAAATCGGAACAGTACCAGCGGTTGGCAGTAAGCAGCAAGCAGGTTTATCAAAATAACTTTTGCAAAATTGAACGAAGGTTGCTGGGGCGACTGAATATTTTGCAGTTCAGAATAAAGTTTTTATGTGGCTTTACAAATAACGGAAAAATTATAGAGGTGTATGAGTTTAGGGACAGCAACGATCTGTTTATTTTTATTGCCGCCGATAAATCTTTTTATTTTTTAGAAGATGAAATGACTACCGGTCTTGATCTTTCGAAGAATATTTCGGCAAGGCAGGAAGTGATTAACCAGTTAAAAATAAAAAACGGGTTCTTAAATGAGCAACTCGGTACAACTAAAACCAATCTTCCTGAAAATGTGCAGGATGTTCTGATTGGTTATGTAGATAAAATTTCATCGGTAGATTTTGTAAATGATTTGCAGAATGTAGATGAACAGACAAATATTTTGAAAAGCATGCTTAACATTAACATAAATTAAAACATACTATGGCTATCAATTTAGAAAAAGGACAAAGACAAAGTATTGATGCTCCCAAATTTATTGTTGGGCTGGGCTGGGACAGCAACGCTGCTGCCTCCGGCGAAGCTTTCGATTTGGATGCTTCTGTGTTTTTAGTGGGTGCAAATGGGAAAATTCCTTCTGATAACCACTTTATTTACTACAACAATTTAAAATCACCCGATGAGGCCGTCATTCACGCCGGCGATAATACAACTGGTGCCGGTGATGGAGATGATGAAAAAATACAAATAGACCTTTCTAAGATTTCTCCCGATGTAAATGAAATTTGTTTTGTGGTAACCATCCATCATGCCGATACCCGCCGACAGAATTTTGGACAGGTAAGAAATTCATTTATAAGGATATTGGATCAATCAAATACAGAGCTGGTAAAATATGAACTGGATGAAGATTTCTCTATTGAAACCGCAGTAGAATTTGGCCGTATTTACAAGCGAAACAACGAATGGAAATTTGAAGCAGTTGGCATCGGTATGAAAGGCGGACTGCAGGATTATTTGAATAAATACAATTGATCCTGCGCCCTTACTCTTCGGTCTTTAATGTTAATGACAAATGTTTTTTAATGGATGCTTGTTAAAAACCATTGTATGCAACTAGCGGTCCGGTGATACTTACAAAAAATTCAAAAACCAAAAAGTACAATTTTAATAAAACAAAAAATAACCACTCATGGCAATTAATTTATCAAAGGGTCAAAAGATCGACCTTAGAAAAGAATCTGGTGAATCACTCACAAACTTTTGCGTTGGTGTAAACTGGGGAGCAATAGAAACCATCAAAAAGGGTTTGTTTGGCAGTAAGAAAGTGATTGAAGATGTTGATCTCGATTTAAGCTGTGTATGTACAGATTCGGCCGGTAATTTAAGCGATTACATTTACTCACCCGATTACAATGGATACCTGCAAAAAAATAATTATCCATTGGGGAAATTGACGACAAATGAAGGCGCACTAAAACACAGCGGTGACGACCGGAAAGGCGACACCGGCGGCGATGACGGTTTAGACAATGAAGTAATTACGGTAGATTTAACAAGGGTGAACCCTGCGATTGAAAAGATATTCTTCTTCATCAATATTTATTTGAACCAGGGGCAAACCCACGATTTTTCAAAAATACCTTACGCAAGAATTAGAATGTATGAGGGCACTTCAACAAAAGTTAATAAAATTCATTCCAGTTTTGATATAGCAACAGACGCCACGTATACCAACAAAAGAGCATTGATAATGGGCAAACTATACAAACGTAACAACGAATGGAAATTTGATGCGATTGGTGATGCAACAGAAGACAGGATATTTTTAGAAACAATAGAAAATATTAAAAAAAATTACGCAAAATGAGACGACTCCCGGTTTACCTGATGTTAGATACTTCCGGCTCAATGAGTGGAGAACCCATTGAAGCAGTGAAAAATGGTGTGCAGGTGATGATTAGTTCCTTGCGGCAAAATCCACAAGCAATAGAAACCGCTTTTATCAGCGTGATTACATTTGATAGTGCTGCAAAGCAAATAGTGCCGCTTACAGATTTGGCCTCTTTTCAAATGCCTGATATTAAGGCAAGTGGCACAACCGCCCTGGGCGATGCGCTAAAATTAGTAGCCGCTAAAATTGATACTGAAGTTAATAAAACCACCACCGAACAAAAAGGTGACTGGAAACCACTCGTTTTTATAATGACAGATGGAATACCAACAGATGACTGGCAAAGCGGTCTGGCCGAATTTAAAAAACGCAGGGTAGCTTTTACGGTTGCTTGTGCGGCTGGCTCTGGCGCAGATGCAAAAATACTGAAGCAAATTACCGATAATGTGGTAAGCCTTGATACTGCAGATAGCAGCAGCATCGGAAAATTTTTCCAATGGGTTACAGCTTCTATCGGCGTTACTTCTACCAAAGTGGAAGAAAGTGGACACGAATTTCAGGGTATAAAAGAATTGCCGCCACCACCAGCGGAACTAAATATTGTTGTATAAAATTTTTAACTCCGTGAATGGTGATGGGCATTAAATTTTATACAACAGCCAGTACGTTAAGCAAGCGTTTACTGGCAACTTTGCTCCTTCTTTAATAAATGCTTTCTGTGTGAGTCAAATGGTGGAAAGATAATTGCAATTATTATTTAAAATATGCGTCGGTTACCTGTCTATTTTTTATTGGATACTTCCGGCTCCATGTATGGCGAGCCAATACAGGCATTGAACAATGCCTTGAGTGGAATGATCAATACCCTGAGGGCAGATGCGCATGCGCTTGACTCTCTTTGGATTTGTATTGTAACCTTTGACCGGGATGTAAAGGAAGTGGTGCCCCTTACAGAACTGGCTGCATTTCAGCTGCCGGAAATCACCTGCCCTCAAAGCGGCCCCACCCATACCGGCAAAGCACTGGAAGTTTTGTATGAAAAAGTAAAAGTAGAAATTAGAAAAGGGAGCCCCACAGAAAAAGGAGATTGGAAACCGTTACTATTTGTATTTACCGACGGAAAGCCAAGCGACCTGATGCTGTACCGGGAAATGTTGCCAAAAATAAAAAGCCTGAATTTTGGCGCAATTGTGTGT
>JBBQQP010000015.1:0-22297 GCA_038215675.1 Chitinophagales bacterium
ACCGCAACATTGTACACTTTATTAATGGCAGCTGCATTTTCAGTAAGCATACCTTTTACATTTATCTGAACGGCATTGTCTACAAAAGTAAAGTCCCTTGTTTGTTCGCCATCACCGTTGATGTACACCGGCGTTTGTTTCATGATACCTTTTACAAATAACGGAATTACTGCGGCATAGGCTCCATCAGGATCCTGGCGTGGACCAAAAATATTAAAATAGCGAAACCCCATTATTTTTAAACCATACACATCGGCAAAAATCTGCGCATATAATTCGTTTGTTTTTTTGGTGGCTGCATATGGAGAGAGACAATTACCTACCCTGCTTTCTAATTTGGGTAAGGTTGGTTCGTCACCATAAACGGATGATGAAGATGCGTACACAAATTGTTTGACGTTATTGTCAAAAGCGGCTTTCAACACATTTACAAAGCCACCCACATTTACCTCGTTGAAATATACAGGCTCCTTAATGGAACGGGGTACAGACCCCAACGCTGCCTGGTGACTTACATAAGTAATATCCTTACATGCCTGCTGACAGGTATCGGCATTTCTGATATCACCTTCAATAAATTCAAAACCGGGATACTGGCGAAGTACATCAAGGTTGCTCTGAAAGCCGTTTACCAGGTTGTCTAACACTCTCACTTTTGCAGCCCCATATTTCAATAGATATTCTGCCAGGTGCCCACCTATAAACCCACCGCCTCCTGTAATTAAAAAATGATCCTGGCTAAGATCTTTGGTATGAAAAGTAGTACTCATTATTTTTACTGCTACGATGTACTTTGATTTATTATAAAATGCCTTTATTAGTCCAATACTAATTTTCCATTACAAACTCCAATACTGACGGCTCGTTAATTTTCCGCGGAAAATACCTTTTAAATCAGCCAAGATCGCACCGGGTTTGGTAATACCTGCAAAGTAGGCATCATCAAGAGTCTTGTAATCGTTGTGCGGCACTGCTACGATGATGGCGTCGTAATCATTGGCCAAATGCTGCGTCAAAGAAAAGCCGTATTCATGCTGCAGTTCATCACTGTTTGCGTGAGGATCGGTTATATCTACATTCAATGAAAAAGATTTTAATCCATTGTATACATCTGCTACTTTACTATTGCGGATATCGCTTACGTTTTCTTTAAACGTGGCCCCCATTATCAAAACCTTAGCATCTTTAATATTGCCGTTATTTTGAATAATATGCTGCAAAACTTTTTTAGAGATGTGATCGGCCATACCATCATTGATCACCCGGCCGGCTAAGATTACCTGGCTATCATATCCCAGTTCTCTTGATTTGTAAGTGAGATAATAGGGATCTACTCCGATGCAATGCCCGCCCACAAGACCCGGTTGAAATTTCAGAAAATTCCATTTGGTACCTGCTGCTTCCAGCACTTCAAAAGTATTGATTCCCATTTTGTCGAAAATAATCGAGAGTTCATTCATCAACGCGATGTTGAGATCACGTTGGGTATTCTCGATGATTTTAGCAGCTTCCGCTACTTTTATGCTGGAGGCTTTGTGTACACCTGCAGTTACTACAAGCTCATATACTTTAGCTACCACATCCAAACTTTCTGCATCACAACCACTTACTACTTTAATGATTTTAGCAAGGGTATGTTCTTTATCACCCGGGTTTATTCTTTCCGGTGAATATCCCAATTTAAAGTCTACAATATTTTTAAGGCCGGATAATTTCTCAATGATGGGCAAACAATCCTCTTCAGTACAGCCTGGATATACCGTGCTTTCGAATACTACATAATCGCCTTCCTTTATTACTTTACCAATTGTTTCACTGGCTCTTTGTACGGGCACAAGGTCTGGAATATTGTGATCGTCTACCGGTGTAGGTACCGCTACGATAAAAAAATTGGCATTTTTCAAAACTTCCAGATCGTTCGTAAATTCTATATCACAGTCATCAAATGCTTCCTTCTCCAATTCCTGGCTGGGGTCGATGCTGTTGCGCATCATCTCCACTCTTTTAGCATTGATATCAAATCCGATTACCTTAATTTTTTTTGCAAACTCCAATGCGATTGGCAATCCTACATAGCCTAAACCTATTACTGCCAATGTTTTTTGTTTATCCAATAAATGCTGGTACATAATTTAATTACACCAATATCCCCGGTGGGGAATAGCGATTTTCGCTCTACCCTTTCTGAAGGGCTATTGGATTTTTTTGATGTTTAATTTTATCTGTTTCTGTTAAACTGGTTCTACAAAAAAGGTTGATTTTTAATCAGCTTTGTTTAGGCTGGTTTAGAAGTTTTGATAAACTCTTTTGGTAATTTATACAGTTCCTCCTGTGGTAACGATTTAAAATATTCGTAGGTTATTTTTAATCCATCTGCCCGGTTAACGGTTGGCTGCCATCCTAAAAGCGCCTTTGCCTTTGTAATGTCGGGTTGTCGTTGTTTTGGATCGTCGGTAGGCAGTGGCTTATACACAATTTTTTGATCTGTACCAGTCAGTTTAATTATTTCCTCTGCAAAATCTTTCAATGAAATTTCATCCGGGTTACCGATATTAACCGGCTGCGCATAATCGCTCATCAGTAAGCGGTAGATACCTTCTACCAAATCCGCTACATAACAAAAACTTCTTGTTTGGCTGCCATCTCCAAATACGGTTAAATCTTCTCCCCTTAAGGCTTGTCCTATAAATGCAGGTAATGCACGGCCATCGTTCAACCGCATCCGGGGGCCGTAGGTATTAAATATCCTGATGATCCTGGTTTCCACCTGATGAAAAGTATGATAAGCCATCGTGATCGCCTCCTGAAAACGTTTGGCTTCATCATACACACCTCTTGGTCCAACAGGGTTTACATTACCCCAATACGCTTCATTTTGAGGATGTACAGCGGGATCACCATAAACCTCACTTGTGCTGGCCACCAGTATTCTTGCCTTTTTTGCAAGTGCTAATCCCAAACAGTTATGTGTACCCAATGATCCAACCTTTAATGTTTGAATCGGAATTTTTAAATAATCGATTGGGCTGGCCGGTGATGCGAAATGTAGAATATAATCGAGTTCACCAGCAATATGAATAAACTTGGAAACATCGTGATGATAAAATTCGAATTCTTTTAATTTAAAAAGATGTTCGATGTTTTTAAGATCCCCTGTAATTAAATTATCCATTCCAATTACGTTGAATCCTTCCTTAATAAAGCGGTCGCACAAATGCGATCCCAAAAATCCGGCTGCGCCTGTAATCAGTACCCTTTTTGCCATTGTGTAAAATTAAAATGATGTGTAAATAAAAACATTCACCGCTTGAGGCAATGAATGCTTTTGGATAATTTAAACGATTGGATTGATTACTTTTCTACCAATACTTACGTAGTGATATCCCAGATCTTCCATCAATTTTAAATCAAATAAATTGCGTCCGTCAAATATGGCTTTATTTTTCAATAAAGAAGAGATTTTGTTAAAATCAGGTGTTCTAAATTCACTCCACTCAGTTGCAATCACCAATGCATCTGCATCTATCAATGCATCATATTGACTTTCTTCAAACGTAATTTTATCACCCAACAGTTGCTTTACATTGCTCATTGCTTCGGGATCAAAAGTTGCTACTGTTGCACCTGCTTCCAAAAATGCATCAATTAAATATAAGGCTGGCGCTTCCCGGATATCGTCGGTATTTGGTTTGAAGGCCAATCCCCACAATGCAATTTTTTTACCTTTTAAATCGTCGCCAAAGAACGCTTTAATTTTGGGAATCAAATGCAGTTTTTGTTTTTCGTTTACTTCCATTACAGCATCTAAAATTTTAAAGCTATAGTCTACTTCAGTAGAAGATTTGGCAAGTGCCTGCACATCTTTTGGAAAGCAACTTCCGCCGTAACCTATACCCGGAAATAAAAAGCGTCTTCCAATACGGTCGTCACTGCCAATTCCTTTGCGTACCATGTCTACATCGGCACCAAGCAATTCGCATAACTGGGCTATCTCATTCATGAAGGTGATCTTGGTTGCGAGGAAAGAATTAGCTGCGTATTTGGTTAACTCAGCACTTTTCTCGTCCATAAAAATTACGGGATTACCCTGGCGCACAAAAGGTGCATATAAATCATTTAATATCTTCTTCGCCTTGTCGGATGAAGTACCAATTACCACCCTGTCTGGCTTCATAAAATCGTCTACAGCCACGCCTTCTCTTAAAAATTCAGGGTTACTGACAATATCAAAAGTTCCTTCAATACCACCGTTGCTCATCAATGCCTGTTTTACTTTTTCGGCAGTTCCAACAGGTACGGTGCTTTTATCAATGATCACTTTATAATCACCTTCTTCCAGCAAGGCACCTAAATCCCTGGCAACACCTAAAATGTATTTCAAGTCAGCACTTCCATCTTCACCGGGAGGAGTAGGCAGCGCAAGGAATATGACCCTGGCATCTTTAATTCCTTCAACCAGGGAAGTAGTAAATTTTAAACGTCCTTCTTTTTGGTTGCGTAAAAATATTTTTTCCAGGCCCGGTTCGTAAATAGTAATCTTGCCGGAAGCCAATTTATCTACTTTAGTTTTATCAATATCTACACAGACAACGTCGTTGCCCGTTTCTGCAAAACATGTACCGGTTACAAGTCCTACGTAACCCGTTCCAACTACTGCAATTTTCATGTTGTTTTATTTTTGGTTTAAATAATCTAATACATTTGAAATAATAAAATCCTGTTGCTCTTCATCCAGTTCAGTATGGATGGGCAAAGAAATCACTCTTTCCGACAGCCAGTCTGTGACAGGTAAATTAAAAGCATTACCACCAAGCGATTCAAACATTTGCTGCCGATGACATGGCACCGGGTAGTATATCATTGACGGAATACCCTTATCAGCAAGGTGTTGGTTTAAACCATCCCTGCTATGACTACTGCCTGCAACCTCGTTGATTAAAATGGTGTATTGATGAAACACATGTTTGCAATAAGAAGCCCTGAACGGAATGGTCACTTTCTTATTGTTTGCAAATGCTTTATCATAATAGTCCGCAGCCTTTCTGCGTGCTGCATTGTATTCATCCAAATGCTTTAATTTGATGTCAAGGATCGCCGCCTGCACTGTATCCAATCTGGAGTTACATCCCACCAGGTCGTGATAATATCTTTTACTCTGTCCGTGAACAGCAATCTTTTTTAGCTTTTCTTTTAACGTAGCATCGTTTGTAAATATTGCACCCCCGTCTCCATAGGCGCCCAAATTTTTGGAGGGATAAAAGGAAGTACATCCAATGTTCCCAATACCGCCGGTTTTGGTAACCGTGCCATCACTAAACGTATAGTCACAGCCGATAGCCTGCGCATTGTCTTCAATAACGTATAAATTATGCCTGGTGGCAATTTCCATAATTTTCTCCATATCGGCTGAATGCCCGTAAAGATGAACCGGGATAACTGCTTTTGTTTTTGGGGTAATGGCTTTTTCCAGGGCTATCGGATCCATGCAAAAAGTGTTTGGATCAACATCCACAAAAACAGGGGTTAGTTTTAGCAATGCAGCAGCTTCTACGGTAGCTATATAGGTAAAGGAAGGTGTAATTACTTCATCACCCGGCTGTAAGTCGAGGGCCATCATGGCAATTTGCAATGCATCGGTACCATTGGCACATGGCACCACATGTTTTACTCCATTATAATTAGCAAGATTGTGTTCAAAATCATTCAAAACTTTACCACCAATAAACTGCGAGCTTTCAAGTACGGCTATAACAGCCGCGTCTACTTCGGATTTAATTTTCTGATACTGGCTTTTAGTATCAACCATTTGCAAGGGCCTCATATATTACTTTTTTTGGAGTTGCAAAGATAAGGGCATCGGTCCTAAGTTTCAAGATTGAAGCTATCTGCTATTACTGGATTCGAAAGATTGCAATTTTGCGATTAGCTTTGCTCAAAAATTACAATTGGGCAAAGTTGTATACGACATATTTTTAAAGGTGTTTGCACTGGTATTCAAAATTGCAGCCTTGTTCAACGTCAAGGCCAGGCTTGGGGTACGGGGGCGAAAAAATGTATTTTCACAGGTCGAGGCAAACGCCAAACCTTTCAACCAACAGCTCATCTGGATGCACTGCGCAAGCCTTGGAGAATTTGAGCAGGGAAGACCTGTTCTTGAATCTTTAAAACAACACTATCCGCATATTTCCATCGCGTTAACTTTTTTTTCTGCCTCTGGTTATGAGGTAATGAAAAATTATAAAGGTGCTGACCATATTTATTATTTGCCGATGGATAGTTCATCCAACGCAAAAAGGCTGATAGAGGCATTAAACCCTACCCTCGTACTGTGGGTAAAATATGAATTCTGGTTCTATTATTTACATGAGTTGAAAAACAGGAATATTCCGGTGTTATTGATTTCCGGTATTTTTTGGAGTACACATTCTTTTTTCAAATGGTACGGCAAAATATGGCGGCAGATGCTTTTATCGTTTACACATCTATTTGTGCAAAATGAAAGCTCCAAAGTTTTGTTGGGGACTATTGGATTTTCTGAAAATGTTAGCGTTACCGGCGATACCCGATTTGACAGGGTAATTGACATAGCCGAAAAATTTGAACCACTTCAATTGATTGCGCAATTCTGTGGGGATAGCAAAATTTTGGTAGCAGGCAGCACATGGGAAGATGATGAAGCTGAGCTAACCCATTACGTAAGGGCCAACCCGCAAATAAAATTTATTATTGCCCCGCATGAAATTGATGCGGAAAACTTAAAAGATATAAAGAAAGAATTTCCGGATTCCGTTTTTTACTCTACCCTGTTCAATAACCAGCAGCACCCCTTAAACGAAGAATTGAAAATACCCCATGTTTTGATCATTGATAATGTAGGTATGCTTTCAAGACTTTACCAATATGCGGATGTAACCTATGTTGGCGGCGGATTTGGTGCTGATGGTGTACACAATGTACTGGAGGCCGCTGTATATGGGAAGCCGGTTATTTACGGACCTGAATTTGAAAAATATTCTGAAGCGATTGGTCTGGTGGAATGTGGTGGCGGAATTTCAATTGAAAATGCGCTTGAACTTGAAAGTACCCTTAATGGGTTGTGGACAGACGAAACTTTATTGGTTTCAAAAGGCAACGCATCTAAAAACTACGTGTATGCCAATAAGGGGGCAAGTAAAAAAATAATTCAGTTTATTCAGGAGAAACGCCTTTTAACGAGTTGATCAAATTGTTTTACAGTTTCATTGTCATCTACCCATCCTAATTTTGTTTTCAATTCTCTTCTTACCCAATATTCTGCTTCGGGCCAGATAGAAAAACTATTAATGGTTTTAATGCTTCTTTCATACATTACTTCATCACCTCTGAACAAATCATTGATATACAAAAAGCGATCATTGATACCAATTGCTTTTCTCAAATCCTTCACCGGCATCCCGGTCAGCTTTTCACTAATTTCCAATTTATGCTCCTTTAAACTATCATTTAAGGAGGATAATTCTCCGGACACTGTTTCATTAATTTCTTTGCCGTAAACTCTATCCGGATTATTAAACTGGTGGGTAAGTGTAGGTATATCATCATCCTCCTGATCAAACAAGATATGAGGTTTATTATAACCGCTCAGTTGTTGCATTACCGCTGCATTGCGTTTTATTTCTTCCAGTTCTGCTGCTACTTCTTCTTCATCAATTTGCAGCAC
This sequence comes from Chitinophagales bacterium, assembly GCA_038215675.1. Classification (GTDB taxonomy): domain Bacteria; phylum Bacteroidota; class Bacteroidia; order Chitinophagales; family Chitinophagaceae; genus Ferruginibacter. The sequence goes on from JBBQQP010000015.1 coordinate 7,700, forward strand.
TTCTATTGTTTTTTCTTCAACAACCGGATTGGAAACCTCTTCAAATAAATTTTCATCCTGAGCAACAATTGCCTGTAAAGGCATTGAAACCACGATCGATTTGCTCACTGCATCCGGCTGCGTTGATTGAAGATGGGTAAGTTCGTGCTGCAGCATTTGCACAGTTAGCAAAAGCTGGTTAGCAGATACACCGCTATTAAACTGTTGCTGCAATTTTTGCAAAAGTGTTTCCACTCTATCCATAAAAACATGGTTAATTGTATGATCATTTTGCAAAGACGAAGAAAATTAAGTTTTGACCAATGGGTTAAAAACTTGAATCTTTGCAGTTATTCGAATAAAGTTACTAACTCAATTGCTAAAAAAATATAAAAATGTTTATTGAACCCAGTTTGTCAGGTGAAAGAAGAGGCTGGATTGAGGTCATTGGTGGTAGCATGTTTAGCGGAAAAACAGAAGAATTGATCCGCAGATTGAAAAGAGTTAAAATCGCAAATCTAAAAGCTGAAATATTTAAGCCTGCCTTTGATACAAGGTATGATGAAGTAAAGATTGTAAGTCACGACACCAATTTTATTCAAAGCACACCGGTAGAAAGTTCCCAGACCATATTGCTGCTGGCACAGGATGCAGATGTGGTTGGTATTGATGAAGCACAGTTTTTTGATGCAGAAATTACCAATGTGTGTGAGACATTGGCATTGAGCGGGAAGAGGGTAATTGTAGCCGGACTGGACATGGATTATACCGGTAAGCCATTTGGGCAAATGCCCAATTTACTGGCCATTGCAGATTACATTACCAAACTGCATGCGATCTGTGTAAAGTGTGGTAACATAGCCAATATCAGCTACCGGAAAACGGCCACACCGGGCCAGATATTACTAGGAGAAAAAGATGTGTATGAGCCCAGATGCAGGCACTGCGCCAATGTTAAAGACAACTAAAACAGGTCTCATGCTTTGATGACTGTTTTACGAAAAGCGTATTTTAAAAAGGGGACTGTTCGAACGCCTGCCCGTTTTTTCCCTGCAAAAAAAATCAACGCCGGGAGTTCATTTCCTGGCTTTCACAATTAATATCTCAACAACCTGGCAGGCCCAAAATCGTACATCCATCATACATCATGATAAAAACAATTTTTGCCTTACTAAAAAAAGATCTATTGCTTGAGTTGAGGCAACAACATAGCTTCTATGGCATTTTATTATATGTAGCGTCCACAATCTTTGTAATATATCTGTCGATTAATAATCCAGAGGGTGAAATATGGAATGGTTTATTTTGGATTACCCAATTATTTGTTTGTGTAAATGCTGTTGCTAAAAGTTTTCTCCAGGAAAGCCGCGGGCGCATGTTATATTTCTATTCTATCTCCGGAGCCAAAGAGTTTGTAATTGCCAAGCTAATTTACAATGTCATCCTGATGCTGATCATGAGTCTCTTGAGCCTTGTTTTATTTTTTATTTTATTAAGAAATCCTTTATCCGATACGTTGCGATTTACGGGCATTGTTTGCCTCGGCGGCATCAGCCTGAGTTTGGTGTTTACCTTATTGGCTGCTATTGCAGCAAAGGCTCAGCAAAATGCAGCTTTGATGGCCATTCTTGGCTTCCCGTTGATTATACCTCAATTGTTATTACTGGTTCGCTTGTCCAGATCTGCTTTTGGAGAAATGTTTAGGGAAGGAGCACTTTTACAACTGTCGCTTTTAATTGTTGGACTCGACATTATGGTAATCGCATTATCCATCATCTTATTTCCATTTTTGTGGAAAGATTAATAACCTTGCATCTCGCCCATTCCGCCATATTATTTAAAACATCATGGTTAAATAAAATGCACTGTTTAATTATTTGTAGCCTTTCTTAACCCGGGTTTGTGGTATCAATAATTGAAAAATTAACGGCTACCTGCATTAAAAAATTTAGTAAACCATCATTAAATGATTACTTAGATTGAATTTACGGTTGATAAAACTGTTCAGCAGTTTTCATTATCTAATATTCCATCTGCTAACTGTTAAACTCTATAATCCACTTAACACAAAAAAAGATTTACAATTTGTACGTCACTTTCTTTCCCCTAATTTTGCAGTCAGATTATTTCTAGTATGCGAAAAAAATGGTGGAAAATATTGGCAGTTGTATTACTGATCTATACATTTACTGCAGGGTTTTTAGTTAAAGTGCCGGAGCTTGGTATTCTCAAAGAATCCAGCAGAAATCTTTTCTTTCATGTGCCCATGTGGTTTGGACAAATCATTTTGCTTACCATCTCCCTGATTTATTCTATATTATATCTTCGCAAGTCTGATCTTAAGTATGATATTTATGCAGTGGCTTTTGCAAAAACTGGTGTTGTAATGGGGCTACTCGGCCTCGTGACTGGTGCAATTTGGGCTGCCTATGTTTGGGGAGCGCCCTGGAGCAATGATCCTAAACAAATTGGTGTGGCCATCGCTTTGCTGATCTATTTTGCTTACCTGGTATTACGAAATGCCATACCTGATATTGATAAATGTGCTAAAGTAAGTGCTGTATATAACATCTTTGCTTATTTTATGTATATACCGCTTATTATGATTTTACCAAGAATGGTAGAGTCATTGCATCCTGGCGGAAAAGGTGTAGAAGGTAATCCTGGTTTGAATGGCGCGGATTTGGATGCCAGCATGAGAATGATATTTTGGCCTGCCGTCATTGGCTGGACCCTCCTGGGGGTTTGGATCACCACCCTGAACATCAGACTTTACTTAATAAGAGATAAAAATTTAATTAATGCGAAATAGCGTTTATGGTGTCTTGTTATTAATTGCAGGCTTGTTAAGCAGCAATTATACATTCGCACAAAACAATGGCCCAGTTGAAAATCTCATGCGCAGCAATGGTAAAATTTATGTGGTAATGGCTGTTTGTGTTACAATTTTGCTAGGGTTGATTTTATATATCGTAAGCATTGATAGAAAGATTGCTAAAATAGAAGAGAAACAATAAACTCATGGCCTTTTCTGCAAATCAAATTATGAATATTCCGTAAGCTTACTGCTATCATACTTTAAATACGTTTTTAGAATAAAAATGACTTCGTTACGTTTACTATTTAAAACCTTTAAATAAAGCACCCGCTGTCCACCCGGATAATAGTGCGAATAGCCACTTGCCAGTTGCTATCAGTTTCGATTGCTTAATTAAAACCAAATTTATGTCAGCACAAACCCCGTACAGTTTTTTTAAAAGTGTAGAAAAGAGCTTTGATAAAGCCGCCCGTTTAACAAAATGGGACGCCGGTATTTTAGAACAAATCAAGGCGTGTAACAGCGTTTACAGAATGAACTTCCCTATTAAAAGGGATGATGGAACGATTGAAGTAATGGAAGCTTATCGTGTTCAGCATAGCCAGCACAAATCGCCCTGTAAAGGGGGTATCCGTTTTAGTGAGGAAGTTAACCAGGATGAAGTGATGGCCCTTGCTGCGTTGATGACTTTTAAATGTGCCATTGTGAATGTGCCGTTTGGCGGAGCAAAAGGTGGTATCAAAATCAATCCCCGTAAGTATTCTACCTATGAGTTGGAAAAAATTACCCGTCGTTACACATCCGAACTAGTAAAGAAAAACTTTATAGGCCCGGGCATTGATGTACCAGCACCCGACTATGGCACTGGTGAAAGAGAAATGTCGTGGATCGTAGATACTTACCAATCCTTAAAGCCAGGTGAAATTGATGCAGCAGGTTGTGTAACCGGAAAGCCTATTACGCAAGGTGGAGTTCGTGGACGTAAAGAAGCAACTGGCTTAGGTGTTTTTTTTGGCATACGGGAAGTTTGCAACATGCCTTTTGTAATGACAAAAATTGGACTTACAACCGGCATCGAAGGTAAAAAAGTAGTGGTACAGGGTATCGGAAATGTAGGTTATCATTGTGCCAAGTTTTTCAGAGAAAATGGAGCCATTGTAATTGCTATCTCAGAACATGACGGTGCCATTTACAATGCCAATGGATTGAATGAAGAAGAGTTGATCCAATTTAGAAATAAAACAGGTTCTATTATTAATTTTCCGGGATCAATTACCCTCGATAAAACGGAGGATGCACTTGAACTGGATTGTGACATATTGATTCCTGCAGCCTTAGAAAATGTAATCAACGCTGAAAATGCCCCAAGAATCAAAGCAAAAATTATTGGTGAAGCGGCCAATGGTCCCTGTACACCAGAAGCAGATGAAATATTTATTCAAAAAGGAATTTTGTGTGTACCCGATATGTACCTGAATGCAGGTGGTGTAACGGTAAGTTATTTTGAGTGGCTGAAAAACCTTAGTCATGTACGTTATGGTCGGCTGGAAAAACGTTTTAATGAAAATATGAATACCCGTATTTTAGATCAAATCGAACAATTGAGCGGCAAACAAGTAGGCGAAAAGGAAAAAAATCTCATTAAGCACGGGGCGGAAGAAATAGACCTTGTGCATAGTGGGCTCGAGGAAACGATGATCACTGCAACAAGGGAAATAATGGAAATTTGGTTAAACAGTCCTGAAATACCAGATATGCGCACTGCGGCTTATGTAAGTGCTATCAATAAGGTAGCCATTACCTATTCAGAGTTGGGTATTTTCCCATAACATTTTTCCCAAAAAAGGAAGCAGAACAACTTCATAAAAATACCCCGGTACGCTTACGTAACCGGGGCTTTTTTTGCACTTCTATTATATTGAAGTTAATATTCAACCGTACTTGCACAAAGAAAAACTTACTTTGAAAAACTCAAACTGCAAACAAATTTCGCATCACCTGCACCCAATTCCTGGGCAGCCGCATTACTTAAACGGACCAGTAAACCTGTGTTCTGTTTGATATCAGGCATCACATCCAATACTTTGGCATAAATACTTTTACCCGTATTTGCGCTGGTAATTTTTATGATGGTTCCAGGTGCTGAAGAATTGTGCAGACAATAGTATTTTCCATCTTCCCAGCCACTGGTACTTTTAAAAATGGCTGCTTCACCGGTTTCGCCTGCAACGTCTTTGTTGCGTACCTGGTTTTCATATTCCGATTTAAATATGCCGCCGTTAAAATTCTTACCGCTGGTTGCTGGCGGAGTCACTTTCTTTACGGGTTCCGGTTCTTTCGCTACCATTGTTTCAACCGGCTCTTTTTTTATTTTTTCCGCTACTACCGGATTTTCTTTTACCGGATTTTTTACAACTGGCTTTGGCTCTTTGGCTATATCCGGTTTTGCCACTTCTTTGGTTACAACGGGTTTAGCCGGCACATCTGCTACTTTCACAATATTATCAGCAGGCTTTGGTTTTGCCATACTTGCCAGGGGCGATAGTTCCTTCTTTACTTTTAAATAACCAACAATTAAATTCGTTCCATTTGCTACCGCATCCGATTTTAAATTGTTCCATTTTTTAAGCGTTTCCAAAGGTAGTTTGTTGTAATTGGTGCTAATGCGATACAAGCCTTCCTTACCTGCAACAGTATGATAAACAGGTACCAATACTTCATCGCCCTCTGGTGTACCGGCTTGCACAAAATTCACCGCGGTTAATGGTATCTTCAATGACTGGCCAAGACTTAATCCACTTTCTAAAACCAGGTTATTGTATGGTGCTACTTCTCTGGGACTTATGTTGTAGATGCGCCCGATACTATAATAATTTTCTTTAGGTGCTACCGTATGATTGATGAATAAATCAGGAGAAACGCCTTCAATTACCAACGCTTTATTTTGAGCCAACGCAAATAATGGAACCGAAAATAATATAATCAATAAACGCTTCATAGCTAATAATTTTTTCATCGCAAAGATGGGAAATTTTGTTGGTTACTAGGCCAATAAGCAAACTAACCAATTTAGTTTAACGTATTTTTTCGGCACCCTTAAGCAAATCTCTTATTGGCAGCGTATTCTTTGTAACACTGAGTCAATTCTCTATGGTATTTTGTGCTGACGCAATAAATAGTTTTGAAAATACCTATGGGTAGTATAATTCAAACAATTACGAAAAAACTGCCCGGATCAGTTAAGCTTTCAATACTGTTTTGGCTTTTAAATTGACAATTTTCTATCTCAGTCAATTAACGTGCGCTTAAGCGTCTTGAGTAAATTACCAAGCTTATTATCATTCAAATTTCCTATTCGATATTCCCTATAAACTTTACCGCCATCTCGAAGCTTTACTTCGAGATCATTTATAGCAATCGTTTCAGTTTTTAAGTACTTCTGATCACTACGCAAACCAGAGTCAACTGACCTGGAAAGAATCAATGAATGCAATGAAGTTCCTGCCCGAAAAAAACTGTTCTCGCCTTCGTTCTTTAATCGTGAAATGTGTTGTCTTAGAGGGTAGAGTTTCTCCCAGCCTGGATGCATAGCTATTAATTCATCGTAGATTTTTTCAGTATCTGTCCACGATTTATTAAAGCGGCTTAAAATTTCCGATGTTCTTTCGTCCATTTTAAAAGTTTTATTTCAATAAATTTCCTTATTTCATTCACCTTGCAAATGTCAATAACTACTGCTATTTATTCAATATCCGCCACTCCTTTGGGTAATAAATATTCACCCGGTTGGGCAACACTTTTACCCAGCCAAGGGGCAATTGCTGGTGTGTAATCAATGCCCAGCCTTTGATATCAGATTCTAATTTTATTTCAGTTCTCCGCAAATAGTTCAATGCAGTTTCCTTATCAACTTCAATGGCCGGGATATTTGTATTGATGATGCAACTAATGGCCAGTTCATGATCGGGTATCAATTCGTTTCGGATGATGGTACCCAGTTTTACGCCTGCCTTTTTTATATAAAGGGTCCATTGAATATCTGCCAGATTTCTTTCGAGGTGCATGGGAATGGCAATTACTTCTTCCTTTTGTTTGATGAAGAAAAAATCATCCCCATTTTTTAACCAGGGCTTTACTACTTCAATTTCCTTCGGTGAAAGTCTTTCTGATTTCCCCTTTGATTTGCTTTCGTATGCTGTTGCGCCTTCCGATTCCGGCTTTTTAAAACCGGCAATAAAAAAACCTTCCCCTTTTAATTGATCCGGATAAAAACGATCACCAAATGCATTGTTTTCCGGTGAACTGGTTTCAACAATTTGCCACTCCGTTTTCAACTGAAATTGAATGGTGGATAGCTGCTGGTCTTTTACAAGCCAGTCGCAAATTGCTTCATCTTCCTTTATTGAATAAGAACAAGTTGAGTAGATCAATATTCCTCCGTCTTTTAAAGTAGGTAAAATATTGGCGAGTATTCTTTGCTGACGCTGGCTGCAGAGTTCTACATTTTGTTCGCTCCATTCTTCAATCGCTTTAGGATCTTTTCTAAACAGGCCACTTCCGCTACAAGGCGCATCTACTACAATCAGATCGAAGTAGTTGGGTAACCGTTGAAAGTCTTTGGGATCATTGTTGGTTACAATCACATTGGCAGCCCCCCACTTGGTAATATTTTCTGCTAAAATAGTTGCCCTTGTTTTGATTACTTCATTGCTTACCAAGAAACTTTTGTTTGAAATGAGGGATTGAATTAAGGTTGATTTGCCGCCCGGAGCAGCACAGAGATCCAATACTTTCAGTGATCGTGAAAGATCTATTGACTGACGGATCGCCTCTTCCAAAAACATACTGCTGGCTTCCTGAACGTAATAGGCACCTCCGTGAAAAAGCGGATCTGCTGTGAAGGATGGCCGGGCTGAAAGGTAGTATCCGCTGGTACTCCATAAAACCGGTGTGAGCGCAACTTCCTGTAGACCTGTACTGGCAAATGTTGGTACCTGGTTTTCTAATAGCTTTTGTCTGTTTAACCGGATTGATGTAATCTGCTCACCGGATCGATGCACTTTTTCGAAGGCTTTTTCATCAAATCCTTTTACATTTTGAAGTGAATTAATGAGTGCTTGCGGAATTTTCAATCGATAATTTTATTGTTGAATTGTTTTAAATATTCAATAGAAGATGCTTCTTATTTAACGGCTGCAAAAAGTTACCCAAAGGCATGCGGTACAAGTCGCGATAAAAACCAGCATGTCGATGTTACACTTTAATCGGCAAGTGACACAACCCTGACCGAATTAATTCGTTCAGGCGGAGATGATGGAATGATACTTCAACTACGCTCAGTACATCTGCCAGCAACCAAAAAAATACACCGAAAAAGAAGCGCCTATGCTGATTTTATTTCTGAACACAAATCCTGCAATACCTTTTTAGCATCACCAAATAGCATACTTGTTTTCGGTTGATAAAAAAGATCATTTTCAATGCCGGCGTAACCAGGTTTCATGCTTCGCTTATTTACAATCACCGTTTTAGCCAGCTCTACCTCTAAAATCGGCATTCCGTAAATGGGTGAAGCGGGATCTTTTTTTGCTGCCGGATTTACTACATCATTGGCGCCCAATATCAACACCACATCGCAGGTTTTAAATTCATCATTGGCATCTTCCATCTCCAGTAATTTTTCATAATTCACATCGGCTTCTGCCAGCAATACATTCATGTGACCGGGCATACGACCTGCCACCGGGTGAATGGCGTATTTTACTTCCACGCCTTTTTCTTCCAGTATTTTTTCCAACTCATGACAAATATGTTGGGCCTGTGCTACCGCCAAACCATAGCCCGGAACAATCAATACCTTATTGGCAAAACTCATCACCATCGAGGCATCGCTCAAACTGATTTCTTTAGTTGCGCCATGGTCAGATGAAGCGGCACCCGCAATTGCTGCGGCACCTCCACCCCACGAGCCAATGATTACATTGAGCAAACTGCGGTTCATTGCTTTGCACATTAAAATGGTAAGCAATGTACCAGCGGCGCCTACCAAAATACCACCGGTCAACATGGCTTGGTTATCGTACATAAAACCAGCACAGGCAGCCGCTACACCTGTAAAAGAGTTGAGCAATGAAATTACAACCGGCATGTCTGCTCCGCCTATGGGTAGTACAAATAAAACTCCGTATAATAACGATAAAGCTAAAATGCCGTAAAATAAATAAATCTGCAAATTACTTAAAGCCCATGTTGGGTTTGCACTATCCGCACCAATGATGGGCGTTTTTACAATGAATACTACAATTACTGCAAGCAATACTACTAGTATAAACATATTGAGATTGCGCTGGCCTTTAAAGGAGGTGTCTTTAATTACTCCCCGTAATTTTCCCCAGGCAATGATACTGCCTGCAAAAGAGATGCTGCCAATCATTAAACCGGCTGTTATCGCAATGATAGAAACGGTGGTTAATTCCTGCACCAAATAAATAAGACCATCGGCAGCTAACACACCATTGTGGAGATAATGATTGAATTCTATTACTGAAATCAACATTGCACAAGCGCCACCCATTCCATTAAAAAGACTTACCATTTCCGGCATAGCCGTCATCTTTACTTTTTTGGCAGATATAAAACCGAGTACAGTACCAATTGCCAACGCCACAAAAATGATTAGTATATTATTCAGATGGGTTTTGATACCGTCTACCTCCTGCTCAAATAAAAAGATAGTACCAAAAATACCAATCGCCATACCAGCAGCCGCTACCAGGTTTCCCCTACGGGCACTTTCCGGATGCGATAACATTTTAAGCCCTAAAATAAAAGTAACAGATGCAATCAGGTAACAGATTGTAAGTATGTGAATTCCCATATAAAATAATTTGTATTGAAGAAGCCCCAAACCCGTAAAGGGACTTTTAGAGTTTAATGTCCGCCATCTCTTTTAGATATTGAACGATTTATAATGAATGATTTAAAAAGCTTTGCTATGTATATATCAAAACAACTACCTTAAACAGGCTCCTGCCTTACGCCCCTTTGGGGGATGGGGGTGTTTTCTTCTTCTTAAACATCTCCAGCATCCGATCCGTAACCACAAAACCACCCACCACATTAAGCGTTCCCAAAACCACCGCCAGAAAGCCTAGTACCAATGCAAAATAGTTGTCCTGTTGTGCCTGCCCCATCACGATGATGGCCCCAATTACTACCACACCGTGGATGGCATTTGCACCGCTCATTAAAGGCGTATGCAAAACGCTTGGCACCCTGCCAATTACTTCAATTCCTAAAAAAACGGAAAGAATGACGATGTAAATAATTTCGATGTGATTACTGAAAAAATCTAAAATAGATTGCATAAGTTGTTTTTATTTGCCGTTTCGAGCTTTTTAGTTTTGTGTTTAAAAAATGTTTTTTTTTAGACGTAAGTATCACGTTATTACTTAAGGAACTCTCCACGCATTCAATTCTGGTGAGCCACCCTTGAGGGGTGACCCACCAGAATTGAATGCCTTTTACTTAGCTATTTACTACTGCCAATACTCTATCATTCGTAATCTTTCCTTCATGAACAATGCACGTTCCTTTTACCAGGTCATCTTCAAAATTCAAATTGAGTGTGCCCTCCTTTGTAATTACGAGTTGCAAAAAGTTGAGAATATTTTTTCCATATAACTTACTGGCATCGCTCGGCATAGTAGCTGGCAGCGCTGAATTACCAACGATGCTAACGCCATTGTGAATGACTGTCTCCGCATTTTTGGTGAGTTCCGTATTACCGCCGGTTACAGCTGCCAGGTCAATAATTACAGAGCCATTTTTCATGGCTTCCATCATTTGGGTGGTAATGAGTACCGGCGCTTTCTTTCCAGGTATTTGTGCAGTGGTAATAATGATATCTGCTTTGGCAACACTCTCTGCAATTTTAGCTTTCTGACGTTGCATAAAATCTGCGCTTTGTTCTACTGCATAACCGCCTGCTTTGCTTGCATCGGCTGCTCCTTCTACTTCTACAAATTTTGCCCCCAGGCTCATTACCTCTTCTTTTACCGCAGGCCTGGTATCAAACACCTCCACTACAGCACCCAATCTTTTACCGGTGGCGATGGCTTGCAAACCTGCAACACCAGCACCCAATATCAGCATTTTTGCAGGAGGAATACTACCGGCGGCTGTCATAAACATGGGGAAATATTTGGGAAATAAATTGGCTGCAGTCAACACAGCTTTGTAACCGGCAATATTGGCCTGGCTGCTCAATACATCCATAGTTTGTGCCCTCGTAGTTCGGGGAATCATATCAATGCTAAAAACAGTCACACCTCTGTCGGCCAATTCTTTTACCAACGCAAAGTTGAAAAGTGGCTGATAAACGCCGAGTATAATTTTGGATTGCAATAATGACAACTCTGTCTGGATTGGCTCGTTGATCAATAGAATGATATCGGACGAACTGATTACCTCAGCACGATCAGCGATAGTTGCACCTGCTTCTTCGTATTTTTCATCTTTGGCAAATGCCGTTGCACCAGCATTTTTTTCAATGACAACATTTACATTCCATTTTTTAAGAATTACTACATGTTCAGGTAAAATAGAGACCCGTGTTTCGGGTGAGGATTCTTTTAGTGCGCCGATCGTCATAAGATAATTGTTGCCGCAAAGGTATAGGAAAATTAGAATCGTATGGCAAAATGTTGCTTTACTTTAAAATCGGGATTGATAAAAACAAGACCAATAAAAAAGAGGTCAACGGTAAGCGTTACCGTTGGATTTTGCCGGATGATTGCCCATGCAGCTTCCATTTCGGCGCTCCAGTGTATATCGTCAAAAACCAATATCGTGCTGGCTTTAGAATGGTTTAGCAATTCCTGAAAATATTTTACGGTAGGTTCTTTGCGATGATTGCCGTCGATGAAGGCAAAATCAACTCCACCAATTTTGTTGAGAAGAGAAGGCAGGGTTTTAGCAAAATCACCATTAACCAGTTGGATATTTTTAATTTGCAACGCATCAAAATTTTGCTGTGCAATGGCAGCGATATTGGTCGCACCTTCGCAGGTGTACAATTGTGCATTTTTATTGCCGGACGACAGATAAGATGAAGTAATGCCAAACGAAGTACCCAATTCAATAATGGTAGCCGGTTGGTAATACTGCACCATTCTGAACAAAAGTTGTGCAAATTTGCGGGGCTTCAGGGATGAGTTGGCAATGTCTTTTACAATTCGCCGGTTCGATTTGATAACAGACGATCCAGCTCCAAAATCTTCCACTTCTATCAGCGTGTTATTGGCTTTTAATTTTTTCCGCTTTAATTCAATGGCAGTATAGCACTCGTATTGCTTTTTATCCCGCAGTATATTTTTAATAAAATCAAAAACGAACGGTGAATGCACACCATGCCCCTTTCCGTTGGAAGCATTGAGGTAATAATGCAGGTATTTTTTTGCTAACTGAAAAGGGCTATGCAATGATGAACGATGAATGATGAGTAATGAGTGATGAATGATGAGTGATGAGTGAGAAAGGCCGCAGTTTACTTTTTCTTCCACACCTGGAATGAATAGGCGTATGCATGCTTTTCATCAGCTTGAAAATCTTCATTTGACACAAGCTCCCAATGCTGTTCATCAATAAGCGGAAAAAAAGTATCGCCATCCAAAACGGCGTGTACCCTTGTTATGTAGATAGTATCTGCAATGGTCATGGATTGCTTGTAAATTTCTCCGCCGCCAATGATGAAAATCTGATTGGCATTTGTTGCTGCAGCTTTGGCAATGGCATCATTTAAATCAGTTGCATTGATCACGCCTGCTGCACTCCAATCTTCCTTTCGGGTGATTACAATATTTGTTCTGCCCGGCAATGGTTTGTTAACCGCCTCAAAAGTTTTACGCCCCATAACTACCGGAAAACCCCAGGTGGTATTCTTAAAAAATTTAAGGTCGTTTGGCAGGTGCCACAACAACTTGTTATCTTTTCCAATGGCATTGTTGGTAGATGCGGCTACTACGAGGGCAGCCCCCCCACCCCCCGAAGGGGGGATTTTTGTCTCTTCTATATCGTTGATACTATTCATATAAGTAACAGTTTGATTTAATGATTATTTAATCTATCCTTTAAAACATTTCCTCAAATAAATATTCCCAAATTATAAAGCTAGCCTCCACCCTAAAATAAATACGCCGAAAATTATCTTACTCCAAAAATCCCCGCTTGGGGGTGGGGGGCTTTCACACTATTTACAGATTGATTTACCGATTATTCAATCTATCCTTTAAAACATTTAATCAAATAAATATTCCCAAATTATAAGGCTAGCCTCAACCCTAAAACAAATACGCCGAAAATTATCTTACTCCAAAAATGCCCGCTTGGGGGGTGGGAGGGCTTTACACCGCCACCGGCGCCTTTATCGCTGGATGGGATTGATAATTCAATAACTCAAAATCTTCAAACTTAAAATCAAAAATATCCTTTACTGCCGGGTTGATCCTCATTTCCGGAAGTGGAAAAGGTGTACGGGTCAGTTGCAGATTGGCCTGCTCAAAATGATTGTTGTACAAATGCACATCGCCAAATGAGTGAACAAATTCTCCCGGTTCCAAGTCGCACACCTGTGCAATCATCATCGTTAGCAAAGCATATGAAGCAATATTAAAAGGCACTCCTAAAAATACATCCGCACTTCTTTGGTATAGTTGGCAACTTAGACTGCTTCTTAGTTCCCCCTTCAAGGGGTTAGGGGGCTTTACATAAAACTGAAACAGGCAATGACAAGGCATCAGTTTCATCTTTGGCAAATCGGCTACATTCCAGGCGCTGATTATCAACCGGCGACTATCCGGATTTGTTTTCAACTGATGAATCAGGTCTTTTACCTGGTCTACCTCTACCCCATCTGCACCTTGCCAACTGCACCATTGTTTGCCATATACGGGACCCAAATCTCCGTTTTCATCCGCCCATTCATCCCATATTTTTACATTGTTTTCTTTCAGGTAAGCAATATTGGTATCACCTTGCAAAAACCAAAGCAACTCATAAATAATACTTTTCAGGTGACACTTTTTTGTAGTAACCAAGGGAAAGCCTTTGCGCAGATCGAAACGCAGTTGATAACCAAATACACTGCGGGTGCCCGTACCAGTGCGATCGCTTTTATCGTTGCCGGTTTCTTTAATATGTTGAATAAGTTGATGATATTGCTGCATGGGCTGCAAGTTAAGCAGCTAAGTTTTAATGCGTACAACTGATTGTTTTTTTTTAATCACACCTAAGAAAGAAATGTGATTGGATTATCCGAATTTTGAAAAATTCAAAATATAACTGAAAGAAAAATGGATATCCAGGTAAGAAAAGCTGAAAAAAAAGATTGTCAACGCATGATGGAACTTGTGCAGGAACTTGCAGACTACGAAAAAGCTCCAGATGAAGTAACGGTGGCATTTGATCATTTTGTAGAAAGTGGTTTCGGCGAAAATCCGGTTTGGTGGGCCTTTGTTGCAGAAGTAAATGGAACGGTAGAAGGATTTGCATTGTACTATGTCCGCTACAGCACCTGGAAGGGGCAACGGATGTACCTCGAAGATTTGCTGGTAACCGAAAAATTAAGAGGCATGGGGTTGGGTAAATTGCTGTTTGATGAACTGTTTAAAGAATGTGCGGCCAAAAAGTTTAGTGGCATAGCCTGGCAGGTATTGGACTGGAATGAACCGGCAATTAATTTTTATAAAAAAATGCCGAATGTAAAATTTGATGGAGAATGGGTTAATTGCAGTGTGGCGACC
>JBBQQP010000016.1:0-22001 GCA_038215675.1 Chitinophagales bacterium
CAAAGTGCCTTTTTCCATTCTTTCATACAGGCGATGTACACCGGTTGTAGTTTCTTCAGACAAACCACCAATGCCGGCAACCAGCTCAGGATATTTATCAAAAACCATATTGGTTAAATCACCGCCATCATCCAAAATCATTGTCAACGGACGATCTGCACCACCAAAAATTAAGGTTTGTTCAATGCACCAATCAGACTCTTCCTGTGTTTGTCCCTTCCAGGCAAATACACCCACACTGGTAGCAGCAATTGCAGCAGCAGCCTGGTCTTGTGTAGAGAATATATTACAACTGCTCCATTTAACTTCAGCACCCAGGGCGGTTAAAGTTTCAATCAAAACTGCAGTTTGAATCGTCATGTGCAAGCAACCTGCAATACGGGCTCCTTTTAAAGGTTGGGTTGGTCCGTATTCGGCTCTTAAAGCCATTAAACCGGGCATTTCAGCTTCGGCTAGCCGGATCTCTTTGCGGCCCCAATCTGCAAGGCTCATATCAGCCACTTTATTTTTGAGGCTGAAGTCAATTGAATGTTGTGTGATAGTTGACATAATGTTTTTATTTTGAATGGCAAAAGTACAAATCATAGAATAATATTCTAAACATGTGTAAAACTTTAGGACAAACTATATTTTAAATATAGTTTCGCAGAACAAAAGACCAATTACATATGGCAAAGGATTCTAAAAAAGCGGATTCAACTATTGAACAAATTTCGCTGGATAGCAAAGACATCGCAATACTTCAGTTGCTTCAAAAAAATGCAAGAATCACCGTAAAGGAAATCAGCGATCAGATGCACCTGAGCACTACGCCTGTGCATGAACGCATCAAGCGGATGGAAGCAAATGGCGTGATAAAACAATATGCCACACTGTTGGATCATACAAAAGTAAAGAAGAGCCTGATGGTAATTTGTTATGTATCGTTGAAAGAGCACAGCAAAAATGCAGGCGTAAAGTTTATTGAAACCATGCAGGTGCTGCCCGAAGTGATTGAATGCTACAGTATCTCCGGCGAATTTGATTTTATGTTGAAAGTAGTTTGTGGGGATATGAACGCCTACTATGATTTTCATGTAAATAAATTAAGCCAGATTGAAAACATGGGACATGTGCAGAGTGTATTTGTGATGGGGATTATAAAGCAAACGCATGAGTTGGTGTAACCCCCATCCCCTAAAGGGGAGTTCCTCCGCAAGCTCACTGCAACACCTGGTTCGTAAAATGTGTGGCGTTGCAATATTCTATTTGTAGAACTCCCCTTTAGGGGATGGGGGTGGCTCACCCTCCAATCATCTTCAAAAACTCTTCCTTTTTTCTTCTGGCTACGTCCAGTAAGGTACCATCCTTCATCATCACTTGACCGCCATTGGCCTTTACATATTTTTGGATGTAGTTTAAATTGATGAGGTGCGAATTGTGGATGCGGTAAAAATGATAGGGCTGCAGCATGTCTTCAAAATCTTTTAGTAATTTGGTTACCAGCAGACTTTTACTTTCGGTGAAAAATATTTTGCAATAATTAGAACTGGATTCAATGTGCAGGATATTTTTAATTGGAATAAACTCAAGTCCTTCTGAAGTAGGGATGGCAATTTTATCTTCCTGCGATTTTTTCTCGCTCATGGAGCTTTTTAGAATATCAATCTTTTCTTTGGTTTGGGAAGCAGAACGCAATTTTGAAAGCCTGTCTGCCGCAACCTGTAATTCGTCAATGGCAATGGGTTTCATCAGGTAATCGAATGCACTGATCCTGATGGCATCAATGGCGTAATGATTATAGGCTGTCGTAAAGATGATTTCGAAATCACATTCGCCCAATTCATCCAACATGCGAAAGCCGCTCATCTTTGGCATTTCAATATCTAAAAATATCACATCGGGCTTGTGGTGTTTGATGAGTAACATTGCTTCCTCCGGTTTTTGTGCCATGGCTATCACCTGCACATCCGGGCAAAATTCATCTATTTTTTGACGTAGATTTTGTAAGCTGTTTAGCTCATCATCTATCAATATCGCCTTTATCTTTTCCATGTCAGATTACTTTTAATTTAATTGAAACCCGTGTGCCGGCGGGTGTTTCATTTTCATCATATAAATCTATGATTTTAATATTGTCAGGACCACTTTGGTTGCCATTGAAAATGCGAATTCTGTTATCAGTAATTTTTAAACCAACACTTTTATGATGCGGCTTATTTTGACTGTTATATGCAGTTGAAAGTTGCCGTCCAATTCCATTGTCTTCAATTGTATATTGTATAAAATCACCTGTTAACGTAACTACAACCGATAGTTTTAAATGCTCCTTTTCGCTGTGTGCAATTCCATGTTCGATGGCATTTTCCACAAAGGGTTGTATGATAAGGGTGGGTACTTTATAATCGCCATTTTCTAAAACGGGTTCAATGATCGTTTCATATGCAAACTTATTATTAAACCTTAGTTGCTGAAGATCGATGTATAACTGCATTGACTCCATGTCTTTTTGCAGTGGTAACAGTTCGTTGCGGCTGCTGTCCAGTATGGTTCTGATTAGCCGGGCGAATTTATTTAAATAGTCACTAGCCAGTCGCTTTTCATTTTGCATCATAAAATTTTCGATGCTGTTGAGACTGTTGAAAATAAAATGCGGAGTCATTTGCGACTGCAAAGCCTGCATTTGGGTTTCAGCAATTTTTTGCTTAAAGGTTGACTCGGTGCGTTTCTTTTTTGCCTGTATAGATTTATTTATGAAAAACGCAATTCCGATAATGAGTCCAAAACAGATGGCCAGCGCTAATAAAAAAGCATTTTTTATATCGAGTTCTTTCTCCTGCATTTTAGCTACTTGTTTCAAATGCTGGTTTTCTATTTCTTTGCGTTTAATCATCCATTCCGATTCGTGAATGATCGTATTGCGTTTATTACGCTCGGAGAACAAGGTGTCGTAAGCACCCCGGTGAATTCTATAATAAAACAGTGCTGAGTCTTTGTTATTTTGCTGATCGTACACACCGGATAATTCAATTGCTGCATTGGCTTGCCCCTCGAGGTAAGCTGTTTCTTTTGCAATATTTAATGCACTGGTGAGCGTGTTAATTTTCTTTGTATTACTCAGATCTGTTAGATACTTTGCTTCCGCGACGTACACCTGGTATTGATTTCGGCGATCGTTGTTTGCCTGTGCCTGGGATAGAGCTTTTGAGAAATAGTATCCTGCAGAATCAAAATCTTTTTTGATGGCACATAGTTTTCCAAAGCCAACATTGTATTGCGATAGTATGTAGTTATCACTGGATTTAATCGCAAAAGGTAATCCCGACAAAAGATTTTCTTTTGATTCTATATACTTTTTTTCATCCAAATCGCATTGATGTAATAATTCGTAATTGATCGCAACGCCTCGCCAGGCTGCTAGTTTTGTATTGATTTCAATGGCTTCTTTGGTATATTGCCGGCATTTGGTATAGTCTTTCAATACTTTAAAGTTGTCGCCGATATTATTCAGGCAAACTGCTTTTAATCTCAATGCTCCGCTTTGCTCTGCATAATCAATACCATTAAAATATGCTGTATTACTAGCTTCGTAATTGGCTGAATTGGAGAGCAAAATGCCCAGATTTATCTCCGACAATGTCTTCCCATAACTGAAATGCAAACTATCACTTAAGGCTGCTACTTTTTCATAATAATTGAAAGATTGCTTTACATCATTTTCGCTGGACCTATAACTGATCCGATGCAACGTGAGTATGTGTTGCGAATCAATTTTCGGGTGCTGTTTGATCCAGTTAATCAAACTGTCAACAATCCTTGTTTGGGCAAAAAGACAGTATTGGTTGCAAAGTATTAAGGCTGTTAACAGGACTCTTTTTGACATGAAATTAAAGATGCTGATTTTTTTGAATAATATATAAATTTATAAAAAATGATTTACTAACCGGTTGCATGATTCAAAGGGGCATGAAAATAATCAGATCGGTTTATCGTGGAAATCTCACGCACAATCAGGATATTATAAATGATTCGGCTTAAAATTAAATCATGAGGCGGCAGTTTCGGAAATGTCTCCGCAACCGGCCTGTTATATTATGTATCCGGATAGATTGTAATGATAGCTGGTTATAAAATTGGAAGCAGGCCTTGAACACTTTGCTGTTGAAATAACTCAGGCCCTAAAACTTGCCGGTACAAAAATACCAATAGATATTGCTGAAGATGGATTTCGGAAATTCTTTACACACTGCTGTTTGACGTGAATAATGGCGTACACATATTCATTATAAATATTCACAGTCATATTTGGAAAAAGGAGTCATCAAATATGATTTGTAATAATAAATTGCAGAGCAAATTTCACCGCAATAATGTGGTGGCATTCCTTTAAAATTGTTCAATTATAAAATGGAAATTTTCAACTCAGGTGCAAAAAAACGTCGCCCCTGTTTATCAAATACAATGATATCAAAAAAATATAATTCTTCCCCTTTGTGCAATCCATCAACGATGTTTTTTTGCCATACAGCAGGTAATGGGGTAGTGGTAAATCTTTGAGCGGCCACGTCACTTTGAACAGACGTCTTCCCTGTTTCCTCATCTTCTGTAACACCAAGTCTTTTATAAGCAAGCTGGTAAGAAGAAATTTTATATTCTACATTTTTTTCATCCACAATTTTTAAAGGTTGTGCAACCAGTTGCCCGGCTTCTTCTGCAGTTAAGGAAATCATTCCTGTAGCTTTACCAAGCGATGATTTAGCAAACGGCTTTTTAGCCTTTGGACCAGCTGGTTGCGAATCAGGTTTAGCAGGTTTTTGTGCCAAAGCTGTATTGCCTCCTAAAAGTACCAAAGCAAATAAAGCGGTCAAAAGGTAAAATTTTCGATGCATCCTTCCTGATTTTAAAATAGAACGAATTTACAAGGTAATTAGTATCAATAAATGTTAATTCAATGCTGCCAGGCTCTCTTCGATTGTTTTGATTCGATCTTCTGCATCGGCTTGCTTTTTTCTTTCCAGTTCAATTACTTCCGGCTTTGCATTTTGTACAAAGCGTTCGTTGCTCAATTTCTTTTGTACGCTCAATAAAAATCCTTGCTGGTGTTGCAGATCTTTTAATAAATCAACTTTTAAAGCAACGCTGTCCAGTTGTCTTTCAGACTCCAGGTAAAATTTATCTTTCTCAACTGCGACTACAATTGTATTGGCAACCGGTTCATCGGTAAAGCTGATAGTAGCTGCATTTACCTGTTTGCTTAAAATATTTTCAATGCCGGTATAGGCTGCCGCTGAAGCAGTCTGGATGTGCAATTGAATGGTGTCTTTTGGTTTTACCTGGTTTTTATTTCTGGCATCCCTTAAGGAAGAAATGACTTGTTTTAATAATTCGCCTTGTTGCAAAGTTTCAACTTTTGGTTGCGGGTACACCATTGTTTGGGTAATGCAAAGATCGATCGGTTGTTCTTTCAATAAATGATGTATCTCCTCTGTAATGAAAGGCATAAATGGATGTAACAACTGCATCAGTTCTTCAAAATAGGCAACCGTTTTGTGAAATACTGCAGCTTCTATCGGTTGCTCAAAACCAGGTTTTACCCATTCGAGGTACCAGCTACAGAAGTCATCCCAAATAAGAGAATACACGGTTTTCAATGCCTCGCTCAAACGGAATTGTTTCATCAAGCCATCCACTTCCGATTTAACCTGGCTCATCCTGTTACTAAACCATTCAATGGCAAAGCTGTTGGTATTGGTTTCGTACTGATCATCTGCAACCCTACCTTCCCACATCTTCACCAGTTTCAATGCATTCCATAATTTATTATTAAAATTACGGCCCTGTTCCAGGGCACTTTCATCAAACATCAAATCATTGCCGGCAGGGGAGGAGACCATGATTCCAAAGCGCACTGCATCTGCACCGTACTGCTCAATCAGGCCCAGCAGGTCTGGCGAGTTACCTAATTGTTTACTCATCTTTCTGCCAAGCTTATCTCTTACCATACCGGTAAAATATACATCTTTAAATGGTGGCAAACCGGCATACTCGTAACCGGCCATGATCATCCTGGCAACCCAAAAGAAAATGATATCCTGCCCGGTAACCAGGGTGGTGGATGGGTAATAATAATTTACCTCATCATTTCCCGGATGACTGATGCCTTTGAATACTTCCATCGGCCATAACCAGCTGGAAAACCAGGTGTCGAGCACATCTTCATCCTGGCTAAGTCCGGTCTTTTGCGTTCCCGAAATAAATGGCATTTTGCCGGTTAGGTCATAGTATTTTGCGTATGCTTCGTCTTCATTTTCTGCTACATAAACATTGCCTTCAGCATCGTACCATGCCGGTATGCGCTGGCCCCACCAAAGCTGTCGGCTGATGCACCAGTCTTTGATATTTCCCAGCCAATGGCTGTAGGTATTTTTTGCTTTGGCCGGGTGAAACTGAATGGTATCAGTAATAACAGCTGTCAAGGCTTCCGGATTTTTATCTAAAAATTTACCCATATCGATAAACCATTGCAATGATAAACGATGTTCTATCACTGCGCCTGTTCTTTCGCTGGTACCCACCTGTCCTTTGTAATCTTCAATTTTATCTACCAGGCCCAGCTGGCTGATATCTTCAACAATTTTTTTTCTCAATGCAAAGCGATCAACACCTACATAAGAAAGCACCAAATCAGACGGGTTATCTTCCATTAAATCTTCAGCTGTAAATTTACCGGATGCATCCAGCGTGTTGATCACTTTTAGATTGTGCTTCAACCCCAGCATATTGTCATTTTTATCATGAGCCGGTGTAATTTTTAAGGCGCCTGTACCAAAATCTGTGGTTACATATTCATCCGCAATGATGGGGATTTTCCGGTTGATGATCGGTACCAATACTTCCTTGCCAATAAGGTGCATGTAGCGTTCATCCGTAGGGTTTACACAGATGGCAATATCGCCCAAAATTGTTTCAGGCCTTGTTGTTGCAACGGTTATACCCCCATCCATTAAGGGAGTGCCATTGATGTCTGAAAATTTATAGGTTACGTAATAGAGTTTGGAGTCGATATCTTTAAAAATAACTTCTTCATCGCTCAATGCAGTTTGACTAACGGGATCCCAGTTCACCATTCTTTTTCCCCGATAAATCAATCCTTTATTATGCAGGTCAACAAACACTTTCAACACACTTTGATAATAGTCTGCATCCATGGTAAAGGACGTCCTGTTCCAATCGAGACTACAGCCGAGTTTTTTTAGTTGTTGCAAAATGATGCCGCCGTATTTTTCTTTCCATTCCCAGGCGTAGGTCATAAATTCATCTCTTGTTAAAGATGATTTTGCAATCCCCCTTTCTCGCAGCATGGCAACCACTTTTGCTTCGGTAGCAATAGAGGCATGATCGGTGCCTGGAACCCAGCAGGCGTTTTTGCCCTGCATCCGTGCTCTTCTGATCAATATATCCTGAATCGTATTATTCAAACAATGTCCCATGTGCAACATACCGGTTACATTGGGTGGAGGTATTACTATGGTGTAGGGCTCTCGTTCGTCGGGTAAACTATTAAAATAACCCTTGTTAAGCCAATGCTGATACCAGTTTGCTTCTACTTCGTTGGGGATGTAATTTTTCGACAGTTCCATTTTCTGAATTATTGATTATTTCCATAGAAACAAACCGCGGCAGGTTCCTACAAGGTTTCATTTAAAATATTTGCAAATGTACGAATTGAGCTTTCAATTTTTACATTGGCACTGGTTGATTTGATTGGTTGAGGCGTATTTAAAGCAATGCTGTTTATACAATATGCTACTTATTCTGAAATTTTTTGTTGTGCAATGGCTGGAAGCTTTTGCGAATAAGCCTTTAAAAGGATGGTGACGAATACTTGCAACTGGTCATATACCAGTTGATATAAACTGCCTGCATTACTCTTAAAAATGATGATCTTGAATCTTTATGTTTATGGCTAAAAGTTTATGATGATTTAACTTACAAAACAAATCGCTATCGTTTAACCGAGCTTTGAAATGCGCAGACTTGTTAGCGCCCGATTTACCTAACTTTGCGCCCCTAAATTTATTTCATTGCAAACAGTTCAACAAAATCTCCGGCTCCAGAAAATTATCACTGGAGTAGGTATTTTAATTTTTGTAATGAAAGTATTTGCCTGGTACCTCACACAATCGGTCGCCATTTTAACCGAAGCACTGGAAAGTACAATGAACGTGATTGCAGGTTTAATCGGCGTGTATAGTCTATACGTTAGTGCGAAACCAAAGGATTGGGATCATCCGTATGGGCATGGTAAGGCAGAGTTTATTTCCGCAGCAGTTGAGGGCACACTAATAACTATTGCTGGATTTATTATTGTATATGAAGCCATCAACAACCTCATTCACCCCCATACCATTCAAAAGCTGGATTATGCTGGTTGCCATTACCGGAATCATTAATTATATAGCTGGTTTCATATGTATCAATACCGGTAAAAAAAATAAATCACTTGTCTTGGTGGCAAGTGGTAAACATCTACAAACAGATACGTATTCTACCATCGGAATCATAGTTGGGTTGATGTTATTATACTTTTTAAAATTATGGTGGATCGATAGTGTTGTAGCCATCCTCTTTGCATTTATCAATGTGTTTACCGGTTACAGCATCATCCGTAGTTCAGTATCGGGGATTATGGATGAGGCCGATACAACGTTGATCAATCAACTGGTGATGATCTTAAACAACAATCGAAGACCTAACTGGATTGACCTGCACAACCTTCGGATTATTAAATATGGCGGCACACTTCATCTTGACTGCCATCTTACATTGCCGTGGTATCTTAATATCAAAGATGCCAATATCGAAATTGATATCTTATTTAAAATCGTATAAAATGAATTTGGAGAGTCGATGGAAATATTTGTTCATTCAGACGGTTGTAACGATTTTAGTTGTCGTATTTGTAACAAGCAAGATTGTGTAGTTCGCCAGCTTCCTTTTGAGAAAAAAATAGATTGGACAGTAGAGAATATATCTGAAAATAGTAAGCACCAACTATAGGCAATTTGTTCAGCGGGTAATTAAAAAGTTTATTTGTTGATTTTTTCTCAAAAATATTTTTTAGTTTAAATTATGGAAAATCATTTTCGGCTAATGACGATAAAAGTTACTGTTGGGAAATTGCATTTGTATTGCTTGTAATGTTGTTAACACGTATTTAAGTTTAATCAAATGCCAAAATTTACAAAGGGAAGATCACTTTTAGCAGGCACCCCTTACCTGGAGCAGTTTTCAATATGATGTCACCGTTATGGATTTCTACCCGGGTATGTATATTTTTAAGCCCCACACCGTTCTTTATTTTTGAAGTATCGAAACCTACGCCATCATCCATCATCATTATTTGTAGCGAATGCTTCGTTTGCACTAACGACAAATTTACACTACTTGCGTTTGCGTATTTTAGCGTATTATTAAGCTGCTCTTGTATTATCCTATAAATGGTTATTTGAAGTTTTTCTGGTACCAAACGGTTATCAAAATTCCCCCAATCGGTCGTTATAATCATTTCATTGTCCTGTAGTTTAAATTCGATCCAGTTGTCTATCGATTCAATCAATCCCCGCTCGTCTAATGTTGGTGGCATAATAACCTGTGATATTTTCTTGATTTCGTCGATGGCCATCAAAATATATTTCTTGCTATTTCGCATAAAAACCAGCCGCTTATCTTCTTCACTTATGGCACAGTCAATATATAGGTTGGAGGCTGCCAATATTTGATTGATATTTTCAAGCAACTCGTTTCCCATTTGACTGCGTTCGGTTTCATGTGCAATTAAAACTGCATTCGTTTTTTCATTGATGGTGAGTTCTTTTTCTTTTTCGATTTTAATTTCTTTTTTGATTTTATCCAACGCATTTAGTATAGCCTCCGGAAGTTGTTCAAGATTGTCTTTTAAAATATAATCGTCTGCTCCTGCTTTAATTGCAGATACCGCATACTCCTCCGAGATGGTAGCCGTTACCAATATAAATGGTATTTTCATACCGCTTTTAAGAAATATATGCAAAGCTTCTTTTGAGCTAAAAGATGGCAGTGTATGATCCGAAAGAATTACATCGGGAGCAAATTTTATCATTGCCTCCACATAAGCCTCTTTATTGTCAACCACCCTTATTTCTGCATCAATATTACTTTTAGTAATGACCCGCTTTGTAAGTTCAGCATCAAACTCAACATCTTCAAGATGTAATATTTTTAAACGGGTTTTCATCGCTTAGTTTTTGTTTGAATTTTTATATCTATTAAAAAAGTAACTGCTTTAAAGTACTAATACCTGCTCCGTTTAACGGGTTGTAAAAAAAACTATATCGTGTTTAAAAAGATTACATTAAAATTTAAATCATTTCAGCTAATCCACCTTAGCATGGGTTTCGTTAAAATTATTTTCTGGTTTTCATTCTTTTAAAACATAAAATTTATTGCAGTGTAAAATAAAAGGTGGTACCCTGGTCTACAACGGATTCAGCCCAAACCTGCCCGTTGTGTCTTAAAATTATTCTTTGTACTATTGCCAATCCTACACCTGTACCTTCAAATTCTTCCTGCCTGTGTAATCGTTGAAATACTCCAAAAAGTTTATCGTAATAGGTCATGTCAAATCCTACACCATTGTCTCTCACAAAATACGTAGTACCCTTAACCGTTTCCATTACACCTATTTCTACCAACGGTTGTTCCTTTTTAGCCGAATACTTAAAGGCATTCTGCATTATATTTTGCAATACAACCTGAATGGTTACCTCATCTGCAATAGCTGTACCTAATTTCCCGATTTTTACAATGTGGTGGTATTTGTAGGATAGTAGCTGATCATTGATAATTTCACTTAGTATTTTATCAAGGTCGATAGCTGTTTTATTCAATGCTTTCTTTCCCAGCCTCGAAAATTCAAGCAGGTCATCAATCAGATGGCCCATTTTTTTTGCATTTAACATTACTCTGTCCAGCAGCTTGGCTCCTTCCTCATCCAGTTGATTGTTATAATCTTCCAACAGTATTTGCGAATAACCAGCAATGGCCCTAAGTGGAGCTCGTAAATCGTGGGAAACCGAGTAAGAAAAAGATTCCAATTCTTTATTGGCAGCATATAATTCCCTTGTTCTTAGTTTCACCCGCTCTTCTAGTTCGTTGTTCAAAAGTCTTACTTCTTCCTCCACCGTTTTACGCTTGGTTATCTCTATAATTGTACCCAACATTTTTAAAGGGGCAGGTTTACTATCTCCTATTATTTTACCATTGATTATAACCCAGTGAACAGATTGATCGGGCCAAATAATTCTTGTTTCAATCAACCAGCTTTGAGTTGACAATGCTTCATTAAAAGACTTTTGTACAGTTTCCAAATCATCGGGATGTAAATGGGCTAGAAACTTTTTCATACCCCATTCAGAAATCATTTCACTGTAACCAAAAATTTGATCATATTGAAGATTTCGAACAGAGGTATCGGTTTGCAGATCAAGTTCCCATATACCAATTTGGCCAGCTTCCAATGCAAAGTCGAGCCTTTCTTCTGCTTTTTTCCTTTCAGTAATATCCTGGCTTAAAATCAGGCGTCCTTTGCTTTCTCCGATATTCATTTCATGAGAATTAATATCGACATAAATTACAGACCCATCTTTTTTAAGATGCTTCCAGGTGCCACCATAACTTAATCCATTAGTTGAAGAATGATCAAATTGCAAATAACGCTGCTTTTCATCATCCGGTCGAATGTCTATGGCTGTCATTGATAGAAATTCATTGCGGGCATATCCATAATGAATAATCGCAGCCTCGTTTACATCCAGAAAATTTAAAGATGGCAGGCCAATTACCCACATAGGAAGGGGACTGTTTTCAAACAGTTTACGATACTTTTTTTCACTTTGTTGTAATTCATTGGTTCTTGCAATTACACGCTGCTCCAGTGAAGTATTCAATAATTTAATTTCTTCCTCAGCCTCTTTTCGTTCGGATATATCTCTTGTTATTTTTGAAAAGCCTATTATCTCCCCATCTTTTTTTAATGCGGTTATTACCACGTTGGCCCAAAAAAGAGCCCCATCCTTTCTTAGCCTCCAGCCTTCATTTTCAAAACGTCCTTCTTTTCCAGCTATTAAAAGTTCTTCTTGTGGAAAATTAATTTCTTTATTTTCATTTGGATAAAAAATTGAAAAATGTTTGCCGATGACTTCATGCCCGGCATATCCCTTTATTCTTTGGGCACCTTCGTTCCAACTGCTGATGTATCCTTCAGGGGATAGCATAATAATGGAATAATCATACACCTCACTAATCAATAGCCTGTAGCGTTCTTCGCTTGCTCTTAACGATTCTTCCGCCTTTCTTTTAACCGTGATGTCTCTTAAAAAAGCTATATACCACTCTTCATTTTTTATCTTAACCGGCGAAACGTTTATTTCGATCTCAATGATCTCTCCATCTCTTCTGGCTACCTTTTCAATAATGACCTTTCCTGCTTCGTTTAAAAAATCCCTACTCAATAACGTTTCTCTACCGGAAATCTCAACGCCCTTAGCGTTTTCCAACAACAATATAGAACTGATTGATTGTTCCGCGACTTCGTCTTCCGCAAAGCCGAACATGCTTTCAGCGGCGGGATTCCATTTTTTTATTAAACCTTTATCATTGAAAACAATTACAGGATCAGGGGCATTTTTTAAAATAGCCTGCACCTGTTTTTCGCTGTCTCTTAATTCGTTCTCAACCTTTTTCCTTTGATCAATTTCATTTTCCAATTCATTTTGCGACCTCAATGAAAACGCAATCGGCAAATACCGGATAATGTAAAAAACCGTAACCCAACTTATGACCCCCGTTATAAACCGAACCAACCCATTTAAACGATAAACAGGATACCAGAACGTAACCGCATCTAAAAAGTGAGTTGCTCCACAGGCTAATATAAACGCAGCAAATAAGAAGTATAGCTTTATAAATTGGGCATCACTTCGGCGGGTGATGTATTTAATAATCACAAGGGGCAAAGTAAAATAAGCAGACCAGATCAAAAGATCGCTTATGATATAAAACCAGCCATGGAATTCAGTCCATTTACCGCAGTGCCAGCGGGGGGGCCAGTCGGAATAGTCGAATAGTTTAGAAAAAAAATCTGCAATCTGGTTCATAGCTGGTTATAAAAAAATGGATAAAATTTTTTAGCTTCTTTTATTTAATACGCTATACTGAAATGGCATTCGATACAATGTAAACTAACAAAAAACGATGTTTAATAAAGTCGAAAAAACGGGTTTTAAAATTTAACAAGATTCTATTTATGGACAAGCTTTACTTTGCTGTATAGTATAAATAGTCATCTTTTTAGAATTACCTTTTCACAACCGGTAAGCTTTACAAGCTCACCTCCAATGTACTGCAATTGAACCGGTCATAGGTGGTCATTTTCATTTCGCCTATAATTTTATTAACAGATTAAACAAAAAATTTGCCTAATCTTCATTGGAGAGCGAAGGCATGATACGTATATCTTAAACTAATAATGAATTGGCGAAGAAAATAACAATAATTATCATTAAACGCTGTTACATTCTTTTTGATTAATTTTTCAAAAAGAATATATTTTATAAACACCAACTAAAAGTGATCTATACAAAATAGACTTCATTGTTTTTTTGTAGAAAAATTTCCACGAAACTTATTCTCTGTTAATTGTACAAATGGCCAAATGTGGCACGATGTTTTATGATTTTCGTTTGTAAAATGTATCCAATGGAAACTGTTAATGATATCAACGATCTTATCCTAATTAATAGGATGCTGAATGATTATTTAAAAAAGTTGATTGCCGAAAAATCGGAATTAAGCAAATCGTTTTTAAATATTTTACGCATTGGGTCTGATGAAGTGAGTAACAATGAAAATGAGTTAATACGATTGCTAAAAACAATCGGGGTAGATAATAAAATTCATGAAGGGCTTTTATTAAATGAATGGAATCGGAGCATCCTATTGAATCAATTGAAAGCTGGTGACTCTGAAATTTTCGAATGTGAAAATCGGGTGGTAAATGCAGTGGAAGCATATAAAACAGCACTTTGCGATACCTTCTTAACCAATTCTACCTGCCGTTACATTTTAATGGACCAAAAATGTTTTCTACAATCTTTTCTCCTTGATTTAATTAAGAACCGGGAACTGGATGCAGACTACAAACAGCCAGCATCTAAAGTTTATATTTAAAAAGTATTTTCCTCATGTAAAGGCATTCTATAAAAGCAATGCTTTTTTTAAAAATAAATATATATGAACGCACCAACTGCACCATACCTAAAAACAATGGTTGAATGTCATAAGAAAATGATGGACGACGGGTACAAAGAAAACTTTTCAATGGATGACGGGCAACTAAAATGCCTGAGTACTGATAAAAAATATAACGCTAACGATATCTGTATTGTTAACTTTTTTAGGTTTGAAGGCCAAAGTGATCCCGATGACAACTCTATCATGTACGTAATTGAAACCAATGATGGAAAGAAAGGTACGCTGGTAGATGCTTATGGCGCCTATGCAGATGCAGACATAAGTGCTTTTATTACGGATGTAGAAAATATTCAAAAAAAGAAAGCCAAATAGCATCAAATTTTAACCTTATCTAATAAAAAAACATCCAAAATGGATGTTTTTTTTATTAAATTTTGTAAAATCGAAATTTACCGAAACATCGATTTGGTTTAAGGATAAGTCTCCGTAAAGCGTGATTTTTTATTTTCTTCCAGCAAAATAATTATCTCATCATTTCCTAATTGAACTGCCAGTTCAATTACAGCATGATAACTGGATGCTTTAAACTTATTCATTTTATTAATCATCCAATAAAAAGCATTGTCCCTTAATAAGCCATCACCTTTTGTTTCCAATATGATGTTATTGATATCACTCAAAAACTCTTCCTGTAAATTACTTTTATTCGCTTTTGGAAGTTGACCGAAAAACATAAATATTTGTTCCAGCCTCACAACGTTTAAACTTGCCTCAGCTAAAAATTCTGCAAGCAGGTAGTTTAATTTTTTTGAGGTGCTTGCTTTTTGCATCCTGCTAATTACTTTCAAAAAATTTTTCTCAAACCAAAACAAATCTTTTAGTTCATTTACCAGAAAATTTAAAAATTGATCCGGTTCATTTAAAACCTCTTCAACATCTCTATCCATTGTTGTGAAAAACGCCTGACTTACGCTTACCATACTTTACTTAAAATTTAACCTGTGAAATATCGTTACCCAAAAAAAGCCGGAAGGATTTAATAATTTTATTAATTTTTTTTACCGGAAAAAAGTTTAACGACTACAAGTATAATTATTACCAGAACGACTACTACTCCAATGGTACCTGTCCAAACCCCCGCTTTAAAAATACCCCCGATTGCCTCACAACTGCTTAGCAAGGTTGCCCCAATTAATAAAACTGGCAGCAGGTAAATCAATTTACTTTTTATCATTTTTTTGTTTTTTGATGTTATAATTGATGATCAATCATCATACGGCTTCCAACATTCCAACATTTTCTAGTGGGATAAGCCTTACATTGTTTCCTTTCTTAAATTTACTAGGACTAAGGCCTGTTACTTTTGTAAACTGGTTACTAAGGTGAGATACACTACTGTAGTTTAGTTTCCACGCTATCTCCGTTACTGACATACCCTCCATAACCAACATCTCTTTTATTTTTTCCACTTTGTGAGCAATGATAAAATCACGCAGACAAATCCCTGTTTCCTGGCTAAAAATATTGGCGATGTAGGTGTAATTGTAGTTCAAATTGGTACTTAGGTAGTGTGATATTTTTAAAGTGCTAAGCATAGAATCTTCGTGTACCATCTTGATAACACTGCGTTTAATTTTATCTACCAGAATATCCTTATTTCCGTCAATCAATTCTAGCCCCCAGTTGTTGAGTGTAAGCGTCAATTGCTCCTTCTGAATTTTTGTTATTGGATATTTCAAATCTGCTTCCCCAAGGTTTACCTGGTAATATTTTAGTTCCATATCATCCAGTATTTTTTTCACTAACATTACGCATCTAAGGCAAACCATGTTTTTAATATTAATAATCATATGAGTAGTATTTATAGGTTTTAAAATTCATCATTACTTTCAGTAAATTTCAACTGCTGAATCGTATGATATACTAACCTTTATAGAAAAACAGTGCCAAATATATTAATGGGCATAAAATGCATTGGGCTAACAGCTAATACGTTACCAAATGAAATATCTTTCGCTGTAAGCATTGATTTAGTTGAGTTATTTCAAGTATCAATGCTGTTTTGCTACTTAAGAGACTAACCAGAGGGGAGTTTTTTTGATCGTTCGGTGGGGAATTAAAGTTTGGGAAAGCAATTAATGAGCATTTATTTCTACAAATTTCACCCGGACTCTAACAGATTATTAATTTGCTATATTCTTAAATGAGGTTTCACGAATATTGTGCAAATTCAATTGTAAATACGGTTCCTAAATCAAGTTGTGAATTTACTTCAATTCGGGCATTGTGACTTTGCAGGATATTTAAAGTAGTTGCCAGGCCAAGGCCAATACCATTTCTCTTGGATGTAAAATAGGGTTCAAAAAGTTTTTCTTTATTTTCCTGGTTTATCCCACAGCCATTATCACTAATAAAAAGAAAACATTTTTTGTTATTCAACTGTGTTATTACCCTGATCAATCCGGTATTGTCTGGAACAGCCTCAATGGCATTTACTACGATATTAAGAATGGCCATTTCCAGTTTACTTGAATCGGCCCTTATAATACAATCCATATCATCAAAATCGGGTACCAGTTTAATGTTTCTAAGCATCAACTTATCCTTTACTGACAAAATCACAAGGTCTAAAACATGCTTCAATGATACATTGGCGAAATTCATTTCTGTGGACCCCGAACTCTGCAGTAATTCTGTTACCAGGTCGTTGATACGCTGTCCATTTCTAAATATAATATCCAGATAAAATTGATCGTCGGTATTAACATTGGTTTGTAAAAGATTTTCCACAGCCAACTTTATGTTGCTCAAAGGGTTTCTTACCTCATGCGCCAACGTTCGTATAAAGCGACCTGATGCAGCAAGCTTCTCAGCCTGTAGGCTGGCTTTCTCTGCTTTTTTTAAGTCAGTAATATCATGTATGATACCCTGCAGATAAGATTTGCGATTGCTGTCAACCTCCATTGAAGCGGATATCAGGCAGGTTTTAATTTCCTTTTTAGCTGTTATAAATTCAGATTCGAAATTATCAATTTCGCCATCATTTTTTATCTGGCTTAAAATATACTCTATGTCGAGGGGGTTTTTTAAAAAGTTAATCAATTTTTTTCCAATGCATTCTTCCACCGAAAAATCCAGGATATCCGTAATAGCATAATTGATGGTGTTTATTCTGGTGTCGGCACCGGCAACAAAAACAATATCTTTTGATTTTTCAAAAATGCTTCTATATCGCCGCTCGCTTTCCTGTATTTTTTGGAGGTTGTTAATTCGTTCCAGCGTATACCGAATGGTCCGTTCCAGTTTGTCCTCGTCCAAATCAGCTTTTATCAGGTAATCAAAAGCACCAGCCTTTGTAGCCTCTATATCAACATTGTAACTGCCTTTGCCAGTCAACAAAATAACGGGAGTAGTACTGTTTTTCGCCAGAGCATCTTTAATCAGGTCGATTCCATTTTTTGCTCCCAACAGGTAATCGCAAAAGCACAAAGCATAATTATTATTACAGAGCTCATCAAGGGCAACCGAATATCGTTGTATCCAGGTGATATCAAAAGTCCAGGCAGAAATTTCCTTAAAATATTCACTGATTAAAATGAAGTCATCTTCATCGTCTTCTATTATTAAAATTTTAAGCAGCGGTTGTGGTTTGTTCATGATGCTTTATAAATTTTTTGGAAGTATGATCGAGAAAGTTGCGCCATTACCTGGGATGGCACTGGCAAAAATTAAACCTCTGTGGTTGGTTATAATTTTTTTGCAAATACTCAAACCGATTCCAGTTCCGGGGTACTCAGATTTCCCTTCAAGTCTTTGAAAAAGTTGAAAGATTTTATCGGCATACTGTTGTTCAAAACCGATTCCATTATCTTCAACAGTAATTAGGAAGTAATACATCTTTGTCGGTAATTTATACAATTCCTTTTCAAGCAGCGTTAACTTTCTTGATTTAATACGGATCTGAAGTGGTGTATCTTCTTTTCTAAATTTTATTGAATTGTTAAGCAGGTTGGCAAAAAGTTGTAACATTTGACTACCAATGGCTTCTATGGAAGGTAATTGTCCAACTATGATTTCAGTATTTGTTTCAGCAATTGTAAAATCAAGGTCCTCCATGGCATTGTTTACAATTATTGAAAGATCTACTTGTTGTGGTGGAGGATTGTTAAGACCAATTCTAGAAAACTCAAGTAGATTGTCTATCAGTTTCCGCATGTTCTCACAGGCAGCAATAACTCTCGATATGTAAAGGTTTCCATCATCGCCTAATTTATTGCCAAACTTAAGTTGAAGCCGCTGACTAAATGTTGAAATTTTTCGCAATGGCTCCTGCAAATCATGAGAGGCAACGTAGGCAAATTCTTCCAGCTCACGGTTAGATCGGTTCAATTCAGCAATTTTGTTTTCTAGTGTTCTTTCGTAACGTCTTAGTTCAGTAACATCCCGGGTAGTACCAATTATTTTTTCAATTTCCTGTTCATTGTTTCTAATCACCTTACCAAAGGTTGAAATAATTTTTATCGCCCCTTTGTTGTCTTTAATCTCGTAGTCCCATTGATAATTATCTTTTTCAACATGCTCCTTAATATTATTTTCTATACCCCTTAGGTAATCATCTGAACTCATATGCTGCAAATACAATTCTTTATTTACTTTGATAGCGGTTCTTTCATCCTCATCGTATCCAAAAATATTAAACATTCCTTCCGACCAATAAATATCCTTTCCCTCCCGATCACTTTCCCAGGTGCCATAATTTAAAAAGGCTTCGTTTTCCAACATCATAGCCTGGTAATCAGCCAGGCTTTTCATACTTTCTTCCTGTATGGTGATATCCCTTGTAAGGCCAGTTATCCTTTTTATCTGCCCAACTTCATCATATTCAATATTGGCGTGCTCAAATACGGATAACACGTTACTCTTATTGGTTTTTAGCTGAAATTTATTTCTGTAGGAATCTTTAACTTTTCCATTTTTAAAACGATTTTCAAAATCAAGGTAAGCATCACTTTTTATGATATGGTTTGAATAGAAATCCGGGGTGATGCTGGTATCCATTTCTTCGTCTGTATCATACTCCAGTAAATGGTACATCCCTTTAGTCCAGTAAATTTTGTTTGTCTGAAAATCCCAAAGCCAAAAGCCAAATTTTAAAATCGCTTCTGCATTATTCATTAGTTCATCGGCCGTTCTGTTTTTTAAAACAGGTACCGCAGACTTCAACGAATTTTCCAACTGAATATAATAGTAGGATTTACTAAGCTTGCGCACTTTCAGGCGATAGTAGCTATACTTTTTACCCTTATTAATTAGGCGGTAGGTAGCATCGGGAAAAACGGTATTATCGTCGCCATCCAGCAACGCCGACATGGCTTCTCTAAACGGCGCCTGGTCTTCCTTATTGATCAATGGATAGATGCTGTATTTCCAATCCGCAATGTCTTCTACTGTAAAATTAAATTCATTGCTGAACAAACTATTTGCATATATAATTACATCTTTTTCATTATTATAAAAAAGGATAGGTTCGGCAGAAAAAAAGGAAAAATTTTTCCCGAAAAAATTGTGTTCACCTTCTTTGCCGAGCTCATCTCTTATTTCTGTAAATTCTGTTAAAAATGAATCAAGCATATCCTATTTATTGATTATTAAATTCATTGTATTGCTTCATTTTATTGTAAAGCGTTTTTCTATCAACATTTAATAAATTGGCAGCCTTGCTTTTATTGAAATTCACTTTCTTTAATGCATCCAATATCATTTCATATTCGGCATCGATGCTTACCGTTTTAAAAGTATGTTTCCTGAATCTATTAGATTCATCTGGTAGCTCAGTATTGTTTTGGGTTTGATTTTGGTCGTTGCTGTTTTCTCCTGAAGATGCAACCCTTTTTATGCCGGGTGCATTTTTCACGTCTTCGTCTGTATGTGTATCAAATGCCAGCTTTGAATGATTTACCAATTCAAAGGGAAGTGCTTTTACATCTATTATTTCTGCATTTGCTAGCAATGCGGAACGCTTCACTACATTTTTTAATTCCCGCAGGTTACCTGGCCATTTGTAATGTTTAAATATGTATTCCACCTCGGCACTAAAACCCTTAACTTCTTTATCAAGTTCCATATTGCTTTTATCAAGAAAGAAATGTGCAAAGGTTAAAATGTCATCTGTGCGTTGTCTTAAAGGGGGAACGTGGATACTAAATTCATTAAAACGGTGGTAAAGATCTTCCCTAAACATTCCCGTTTTTGCCGCATCCCATAGCTGCTCATTACTCGCTACAATAATCCGGATGTCAAGATCAATATCTTTATTACCACCAACTCTGCGAAACTTTCTTTCCTGTACCACCCTTAAAAGTGAAACCTGCACGTCGTAGGGTAAATTGGAAATTTCATCTAAAAATATAGTACCACTATTCGCAAGTTCCAGACAACCAATTTTTTGGTTGAGTGCTCCTGTAAAAGCTCCTTTTTCATGACCAAATAATTCGCTTGCAGAAAGTTCTTTTGACAATGCTCCACAATCTATTGCTACAAAAGGAGCTTTGCATCTTTTACTGCGGGTATGAATTTCCTGAGCAATCGCTTCTTTCCCGCTTCCCGTTTCTCCGGTAATTATTACACTGTAATTGGTTGGCGCAACCAGGTCCATCTGCCTAAGAATGTCTTTAAATTCTTTACTCTCCCCAAAAATATAGGCGCTATTTTTATTTTGCTTTCTGTTTGATGAAGCATCCTTGTTAGTCTGCTGGGAACCTGTAACTACCGGATTGGCTGAATTTTCATTATTGGACAGCGCAATAGCACTTTTTATGGCAATCAGGATCTCTTCTGGAAAGAGAGGTTTGGTAACATAATCATATGCCCCATGCTTCATTACCTCAACCGCCATTTTAATATCGCTATAGCCGGTAATTATGATTACTTGTACCGATAAATTGATCTGTTTTATTTTAATTAATAACTCCTTGCCATCTGTATCGCCTAAACGAAAATCACAAAGAACTACATTTGGTGGATTTCTTTCAAGTTCTTCCAATCCTCTTTTGCCGGAATGTGTTATTTTAACTTCGAATCCATTTCGTGTAAAAAAACGCTCCAATAAAAGACACATATCTACATCATCATCTATTATCAAAATTTTATTCATAAGTATACTTTTTTAAGTTTGATAGCACAAAGAGCTTTCCAAATTTGTCATTTTTTTTGAAATACAACTGACACAAGTTAATTACTTAATAATTTACTACTAAGGAAAAATTATCCTCTGAAAATTAAAAGCCTTTTTTTATTGACGATCGAATAGGAGTGCTTTTTGGTAAATTCCTCTTCCTGATTTTCGATATTTGCAATGAATATAAAAATTAAATAAAGTAGTTTTAAAATATTGCTTAATAAAATGAAACTGTGTATCTATGCAATTAGTAATGATAAATGAAGGGCATATGTTGTTTGATCCGCAATGATCGTTTATCTGCAATAAACAATAAATTATCCAATTATGGGAATCTTACACTAAAAGGTTGTATTAGGTTGATAATTAAATAAATACAGTTTAAATGGGAGTTTTTTTACAACAAAATCCCAATTAGGTATCTCAAATTGGGCAAAAGTTTCTACACTCAATTAAATTGTTTGATGAAAATTTATAAACAAATTCGAATCACCTACGCAGTTGCTGCTATTAGTATTACCATACTGATTATTTTGGGAGTACTGTACATGCA